>NZ_JBEYFC010000027.1:0-35079 GCF_040634175.1 Streptomyces sp. NPDC007162 | reverse complement strand
GCTGGTGGAGTTGGTGATGACCCCGCTGGAGGCGGTCCAGGTGGTGTTGCCCGACTCGAAGCCGTTGTTGCCCAGCAGCTGCGAGGAGGTGCAGGTGCCGCCGCCGCTGGTGCTGACGGTCCAGGTGAAGGAGGCCGAGCCGGAGGCGCCGGTGGAGTCGGTCGCGGTGACGGTGGTGCTGTAGGTGCCCGCGGTGGACGCCGTGCCGGAGATCAGGCCGGTGGAGCTGGAGATGGACAGGCCGGTGGGCAGCCCGCTGGCGCTGTAGGTGAGGGTGGCGCTCGCGCTGTCGGTGGCGGAGATCTTCAGGCTCACCGCGGAGCCGGTGGCGGTGGACTGGCTGCCGGGGTTGGTGACGGTGACCGTGTTGCCGCCGCTGCTGGTGCCTGCGGTGAAGGCGGCGGTGCCGTTCGGGGTGCCCCAGCCGGTCGGGCCGTCGTAGCCGGTCTCGGCGGTGCAGAAGTAGGCCGTGGTGCAAGAGCCGTTGTTGCCGCTGGTCACGTCGTACAGGTTGCCGGTGTGCGCGTACGGGTACTTCGCCGGGTAGTCGCTGGAGCCCGGGGTGCCCGCGAGGGCGTAGACGCCCGCGATGATCGGCGAGGAGGCGCTGGTGCCGCCGTAGACGGCCCAGCCGGAGCCGCCGTAGGTGTCGTAGACCGCCACGCCGGTGGCCGGGTCGGCGACCGCGGAGACGTCGGCCTCCATGCGCTTGGTGCAGCCGGTGTCGGTCTGCCAGCTCGGCTTCGCGTCGTAGGCGGAGCAGCCGGAGCCGGTGCCCTCGGTGGAGCTGGTCTTCCAGACCGACTCGGTCCAGCCGCGGGTGGTGGACGAGGTGGAGAGCGCGGTGCCGCCGACGGCGGTCACGTACTGGGAGGTCGCCGGGTACTCGGCGCCGTAGGCGGAGTCGCCCGCGGAGACGGTGATGGCGACGCCCGGGTGCTTGAAGTACGAGGTGTCCTCGCTGGTCTGCGAGGAGGACTCGGAGCCGCCCCAGCTGTTGGAGACGAACTTGGCGCCGAGCGCGACGGCCTCGTTCTCGGCGGTGCCGAGGTCGGCGTCGGTGGCGGAGTTCGCCTCGACGAGGTCGATGTTGCAGTTCGGGCAGACCGCGCTGACCATGTCGATGTCGAGCGCTTCCTCACCGGCCCAGCCGGAGTCGTTCGTCGGCAGCGAGGTCGTCGAACCGGTCTGACTGACCTGCTTGAAGCAGCCGTTGGCGACGGTGCACGCGGACAGGCCGTACTGCGAGCGGTAAGTGGCGAGGTCCGAGGCCGCGTTGGGGTCGTTGTAGGCGTCGACCACGGCGACGGTCAGGCCGGAACCGCCCGTGGAGGGCAGGTTGTAGGCGCTGTGCAGGTTGGTGGGGCTCAGGCCGGAGGGGGCCGCGGCGAGCGCGGCGGTCAGCCGCTGCTTGATGTCGGTGCGGCGCTGCGCGAAGCAGTTGACCTCACCGGGCTTGGTGACGGTGGCGCACAGGTGCTCGGTGGGCACCTTCTGGCCGGCCTTGCCGGTGCTGTGCACGGCCTGCCGGGCGGGGTCGGTGAGGGCCTTGGCGTTCTGGGTGACCCTGGGGCTCTGGGACGCCGGGGAGGTCCCCGAGCCGTGGGCGGTCGCCTGTGCCTGCGCGGTCGGGGCCGCGACGAAACCCGAGACGGCCAGGGCGAGGGCGGGGAAGGCGAAGGCGATGAGTCTTCGCACGCTCCGTCGTGATTCACGCATGGGGTACTGCCTCCATCGGTGGGGTTACAAGGCAGGCCCGTGACGCGCGTAGCGGCGGCAGAGAGCGCGCAGTCATGAGCATGACACTCTGAACACCCTGGGATGCCGATGAGCGTGGCATGACAGGACGGAGCAGAACCTAACGGGACGACCTCAAGGTCGGTTCCCCCGCGCGAAGATCTTTACTGCGGCGTAGGGGGCGTTGGCCCCCTCATGAGAGGGGGTTGACGCGTGCATGATGAGCCCTATGCCCAGAGCTGACCCTGGAGGGTCTCGATGGCTTCCTCGGTCGTGGCGGCGGTGTAGACGCCGGTCGACAGGTACTTCCAGCCGCCGTCGGCGACGACGAACACGATGTCCGCGCCCTCGCCGGCCTGTACGGCCTTCTTCCCGACGCCGATCGCGGCGTGCAGCGCGGCACCGGTGGAGATGCCCGCGAAGATGCCCTCCTGCTGGAGCAGGTCCCGGGTCCGGGTCACGGCGTCCGCCGAGCCGACCGAGTAGCGGGTGGTGAGCACGGAGGCGTCGTACAGCTCGGGTACGAAGCCCTCGTCGAGGTTCCTGAGTCCGTACACGAGGTCGTCGTACCGCGGTTCGGCGGCGACGATCTTCACGTCCGGCTTGTGCTCGCGCAGGTAGCGGCCGACGCCCATCAGCGTGCCGGTCGTGCCGAGTCCGGCCACGAAGTGCGTGACGGAGGGCAGGTCGGCGAGGATCTCGGGGCCGGTCGTCGCGTAGTGCGCGCCGGCGTTGTCGGGGTTGCCGTACTGGTACAGCATCACCCAGTCCGGGTGCTCGGCGGACAGCTCCTTGGCCACCCGCACGGCGTTGTTGGAACCGCCGGCCGCCGGGCTGGAGATGATCTCCGCGCCCCACATCCCCAGCAGGTCACGGCGCTCCTGCGAGGTGTTCTCGGGCATCACGCAGACCATCCGGTAGCCCTTGAGCTTGGCGGCCATCGCGAGCGAGATGCCGGTGTTGCCGGAGGTCGGCTCCAGGATGGTGCAGCCCGGGGTGAGCCGGCCGTCCTTCTCGGCCTGCTCGATCATGTGCAGGGCGGGGCGGTCCTTGACCGAGCCGGTCGGGTTGCGGTCCTCCAGCTTGGCCCAGATCCGGACCTCGGGGGACGGCGAGAGCCGCGGCAGGCGCACCAGGGGGGTGTTGCCGACCGCGGCCAACGGGGAGTCGTAGCGCATGCCGATCTCAGGCCATGCCGCCGGCCACGGCCGGCAGGATCGTCACGGTGTCGCCGTCGGAGAGCTTGGTGTTGATGCCGTCGACGAAACGGACGTCCTCGTCGTTCAGGTACACGTTCACGAAGCGGCGCAGCTTGCCGTCGTCCACGATGCGGGCGTGGATTCCGGCGTGGCGGGTCTCGAGGTCGTTGAAGAGGTCGGCGAGGGTCTCACCGCTGCCCTCCACCGCCTTCTGGCCGTCGGTGTACTGGCGGAGGATGGTCGGGATACGGACCTCGATGGCCATGGTTGCGGGCTCCTGTCGGAAAGTCTGGGTGGGTGGGCGCGCAGCGGCACGCCGCGGCTCACGGCCGTACGGCGGCAGGGAAACGTCAACAGATGGCGCTGTTCAGCCTGCACAGGTCGACGTGCAGCCGCGCCACGAGCATGCTGCCCGGCGCCTTCTCGCTCACGTCGTAGGAAACCATGGGGTCATCGTATCGATTCCCGGACCGGGTCCTGGAGTGTGATTCCGCATGGTGGACGGATTCCGACCAGAACCTGAGAAGAGGGCATGGGCCCTCCGTCTCAGTACGACTCCACCATCACAACCTCCTCCTCCGTCACCTCGCCCTCCACGATGCGGTACGAGCGGAACTGGAAGTCGCCGAGGGCGTCCGTGTCGGCCGTGGAGACGAGGACGTAGTGGGCGCCGGGCTCGTTGGCGTACGAGATGTCGGTCCGGGAGGGGTACGCCTCCGTCGCGGTGTGGGAGTGGTAGATCACCACCGGCTCCTCGTCGCGGTCGTCCATCTCGCGGTAGAGCTTGAGGAGGTCACCGGAGTCGAACTCGTAGAACGTGGGGGACATCGCCGCGTTCAGCATCGGGATGAAGCGCTCGGGCCGGTCCGAACCGGCCGGTCCCGCGACGACGCCGCACGCCTCGTCGGGGTGGTCCTTGCGCGCGTGGGCGACGATCTGGTCGACGAGGGCCTGGGTGATGGTCAGCATGGTCGCCAGGATAAGCAGAAGGGCCGCCCCGTACCGATGGGTGGTACGGGGCGGCCCGGATGCCGGACGCCCTGAGCGGCTGCCGCGGGGAGCGCCACGAGTGCTCCCCGGGGCGGACGTCCGAAGGGGGTGGTCAGCTCACCTTCGCCGGTGACGACTGCTCGCGCCGCCCGGTGACCTCGGGGTTGCGGTTCTTCAGCACGAGCCAGCCGGCACCGAGCGCGGCGGCCCAGCCGGCCATCACGTAGAGGCAGATCCGGGAGTCGGCGTCGTACGCGATCAGGCAGGTCACGAAGAGCAGGAAGGCGATGGCGATCCAGCTGCACACGGCGCCGCCCGGCGCCGGGAAGGAGGACGCCGGCAGGCGGCCCGCGTCGACCGCGCGGCGGTAGAGCACGTGGCTGATCAGGATCATCAGCCAGGTCCAGATGCCGGCCGCGGTGGCCACGGAGGTGACGTAGCCGAAGGCCTTCTCCGGGACGACGTAGTTGAGGACCACGCCGATGCCCATGAAGAGGACCGAGACGGTGACGCCGAACGCCGGGGTCCTGGACGCGGAGAGCTTCTTGAAGACGGCGGGGGCCTCACCGCTGTCGGCCAGGTTCCGCAGCATGCGGCCGGTGGAGTACATGCCGGAGTTACAGGAGGACAGCGCGGCGGTCAGCACGACGAAGTTGACGATGCCGGCGCCGGCCGGGATGCCGATCTTCGCGAAGGCGGCGACGAACGGGGAGACGCCCGGGGCGAACTCGGTCCACTTCACGACGCAGAGGATCACCGTGAGCGCGCCGACGTAGAAGAGGGCGATGCGCCAGGGCAGGGTGTTGATCGCCTTGGGGAGGGTCTTCTCGGGGTTCTCCGACTCGCCGGCGGTGACGCCGACCAGCTCGACCGCGAGGTAGGCGAACATGACGCCCTGGAGGGTCATCAGGGAGGAGCCGACGCCCTTGGGGAAGAAGCCGTCGAACTGGTAGAGGTTCGCGACCGACGCGGTGTCGCCGGCGGAGCTGAAGCCGAAGGTGAGGACGCCGAGGCCGATCACGATCATGCCGATCAGGGCGGTCACCTTGACCATGGAGAACCAGAACTCCAGCTCCCCGAACACCTTCACGGAGATCAGGTTGACCCCGAAGAGGACCACCAGGAACACCAGGGCCGTCACCCACTGGGGGATGGCCGGGAACCAGTAGTGGACGTAGATCGCGGCGGCCGTCAGTTCGGCCATGCCGGTGACGACCCACATCAGCCAGTACGTCCAGCCGGTGAAGTAGCCGAAGAACGGGCCGAGGAACTCCCGGGAGTACTCGGCGAAGGAGCCGGAGACCGGACGGTAGAGCAGCAGTTCGCCGAGCGCCCGCATGATGAAGAAGATGATGCCGCCGGCGAGGGCGTACATGAGGATCAGGCTGGGCCCGGCCTTGGCGATGTTCGCCCCGGCCCCCAGGAAGAGTCCGACGCCGATGGCGCCGCCGATCGCGATCATCTGGACCTGGCGGCTGCCGAGTCCGCGCTCGTACCCCTCTTCGGGGGCTTCGCCGGGCCCGGCGGCTCCGGAGCCGTTCTGCGACGTGTCGACCTGAGCGGAGGTCATGTGTGGTGTGCGCCTTTCTCCATGCCGAACCGGGCCTCTGGTCGGCCTCGGATCGGGTTTCGATCCCCCCGGATTGATGGAGCGGTGCCTGACCGGCGGTCGCCGGTTCGGTGGCGCACCCGGACGACACATGGGTGGTGTTCGCCGGGCGGTCGTGAAGATTTATCACGGCCGCAACATTGATCACCGGTATCCGCCGGACGGGAGTGTGGCGCACACCACTGGAAGAAGCGGACAAAGTGCGGCCGAAAAGGTCATAAACGGCCGCAACGGTGACGGGATCGTTATCCGGATTTGAGCGTCCTCTGAGCGAACGCGAAATCCGGATCTTCTACGCCATACGGGACGGCGTCTACGGCATGAGGGTGGCGACCAGGGTCTCCTGGAGGCCGCCGAGCCACAGGTACGCCATCACCATCGGCTTGCGCGGGTCCTCGTCGGGGAGCCGGTAGAGCAGATCGGTGTCGTCCTCGTCGGTGATGTCCAGCCGGGAGCCGATCGCGAGGCGCAGGTCGTTGAGGGCGCCGAGCCACTCCCGGGACTCCCCGGGGGCCAGCTCCAGGACCGCGCCGCCCTCCTCCACGGGCGCGAGCGCGTCCAGGGAACGGATCACCACGAGGGCGCTCTCCCGCTTGCGGGCGCGCAGGTCGTTCTCGGTGTAGCGGCGGAACTCGGCGGAGTGCGCCTGGTGCTCCGCGGCCTCCTCGGGCGATCCCGGGAGCCGCTCCGGGTCGCCGTAGGCGTCCGGGAAGAGCCGGCGCAGCACCGGGTCGGCGGGGGCCTCGCTGGGGCCCTCGGCGAACAGTTCGGCGAGGGGGTCGTCGGAGGCGTCCTCGGCCGGTCCCGGGCCGATGAGCTCCAGGAGCTGGACGGCCAGCGACCGGATGATGGAGATCTCGACTTCGTCGAGGGCGACGGCCGCGCCGCCGCCGGGGAGCGGTTCGAAGGTTCCTGGCATGGAGAAGGTTCGCTGCTTCCGGTCCTGGTCGAGGAGTCCGGCCGCGCCTCCGGGACTGCTCTCCGGGGCCGCCGGCCGCTGGCTGCTGGCTGCTGGCTGCTTTCCGGCGCTACTTCCGGTCCTGCTGGAGGGTGGCCCACAGGCCGTAGCCGTGCATCGCCTGCACGTCGCGCTCCATCTCCTCGCGGGTGCCGCTGGAGACGACCGCCCGGCCCTTGTGGTGGACGTCCAGCATGAGCTTGGTGGCCTTGTCCTTGGGATAGCCGAAGTACGTCTGGAAGACGTACGTCACATAGCTCATGAGGTTGACGGGGTCGTTGTGCACGAGCGTGATCCACGGGACGTCGGGCTCGGGTACGGCGAAGGTCTCCTCCGCCGACTCGGTGCGTTCGATCTCTACGGGAGCAGGTGACGTCACATGGCCCATGCTGCCACGCCGGGGAAAAATCGTCACACTGACGAAATGGGGGTACAGTCTCGGTCATGAACATTGCGGACCTGGGGCTGCCGGTGGATGTTCCGTCGACGGCGCTCTTCACCGACCAGTACGAGCTGACGATGTTGCAGGCCGCCCTCAAGGCGGGGACGGCGGAGCGGCACAGCGTCTTCGAGGTCTTCACCCGGAGACTGCCGGAAGGGCGCCGCTACGGCGTGCTGGCGGGCACCGGACGGGTCCTGGACGCGGTCGAGAACTTCCGGTTCGACGCGGACGTGCTCCGCTTCCTGGAGGAGCGCGGCATCGTCGACGGCCCGACCCTCCAGTGGCTGGCCGGCTACCGCTTCAGCGGTGACATCTGGGGCTACCCCGAGGGCGAGGTCTACTTCCCGGGCTCGCCGGTCATGCGGGTGGAGGGGTCCTTCGGGGAGTGCGTGCTCCTGGAGACCGTGATCCTCTCCATCCTCAACCACGACTCGGCGATCGCGGCCGCCGCCTCCCGCATGTCCTCGGCCGCCGGGGACCGCCCGCTGATCGAGATGGGCGCCCGCCGCACCCACGAACTGGCCGCCGTCGCCGCCTCCCGCGCGGCCTACGTCGGCGGTTTCGCCACCACCTCCGACCTGGCCGCCGGCTTCCGCTACGGCATCCCCACCGTCGGCACCTCCGCCCACGCCTTCACCCTCCTGCACGACCACGAGCGGGACGCCTTCCGGGCCCAGGTCGACTCGCTCGGCCGGGGCACCACCCTGCTGGTCGACACCTACGACGTCGCCGAGGCGGTCCGGGCGGCCGTGGAGGTGGCCGGACCCGAGCTGGGCGCCGTGCGCATCGACTCCGGCGACCTGCTGCTGGTAGCCCACCGGGTGCGCCAGCAGCTGGACGAGCTGGGCGCGGTCGACACGAAGATCGTCGTCACCTCCGACCTGGACGAGTACGCGATCGCCTCGCTGGCCGCCGCGCCGGTGGACGCCTACGGCGTCGGCACCCAGCTGGTGACCGGCTCCGGCCACCCCACCTGCTCCATGGTCTACAAGCTGGTCGCCCGCGCCGAGTCCGCCGACCCGAAGGCGCGGCTGGTGCCGGTGGCCAAGAGGTCCTCGGGCGGCAAGACCTCCGTGGGCGGGCGCAAGTGGGCGGCGCGGCGGCTGGACGCCGACGGGGTGGCGGAGGCCGAGGTCGTGGGCACCGGGGAGATCCCGGCCGACCTGGCCGAACGGCAGCTCCTGGTCGAACTGGTGAAGTCCGGCGACGTGGTGGCGCGCGAGCCCCTGGACGCGCCCCGCGCACGCCACGCGGCGGCCAGGGCCAATCTGCCCCTCTCCGCAACCCAGCTCTCCCGGGGCGAACCGGTCATTCCGACGGAGTACGTGCAGGGGCGCTCGGGTAGCTAGAGCGAGTGCCCGCGTACGCGCCCTGCAAAGCCCCCTCCCCTACGCCCCCGTAAGTCTCTACGCTCGGAGGTTCAGGCCGGACCCGCACGCCTTCATTCTGCGTCTCCCCCCTCGACACCAGCCGATACCGAATCCGAAGGGCACCCACCATGCGCCGCGCCTTGATCGTCGTCGATGTGCAGAACGACTTCTGCGAGGGGGGCAGCCTCGCCGTGGCCGGGGGTGCCGATGTGGCCGCCGCGATCACGGAGCTGATCGGTCAGGCGCCGGCCGGGTACCGCCACGTGGTGGCGACCCGCGACCACCACATCGCGCCGGGCGGCCACTTCGCCGACAACCCGGACTACGTCCGCAGCTGGCCGGCGCACTGTGTCGCCGGTACGGAGGGCGTGGGCTTCCATCCGAACTTCGCCCCCGCGGTCGCCTCCGGGGCGGTGGACGCGGTGTTCAGCAAGGGGGAGTACGCGGCGGCGTACAGCGGGTTCGAGGGGGTCGACGAGAACGGGGTGAAGCTGGCGGAGTGGTTGCGCGCCCGCAAGATCGACGAGGTGGACGTGGTGGGCATCGCGACGGACCACTGCGTGCGGGCCACCGCCCTGGACGCCGCGAAGGAGGGCTTCCGCACGCAGGTGCTGCTGGACCTCACGGCGGGGGTGGCCGAGGCGACCACCCAGCGGGCCCTGGAGGAGCTCCGCGAGGCGGGCGTGGAGCTCACGGGCAAGCCTGTGGTGTGAGCTCCGCCGCCGGTCAGGCTGCTGCTGATCGTTGGAGCAGGGATCTGATCGGTCTCCAGAGTTCCAGGGGGGTGACACCGTTGTCAGGGGTCGTTCGCCATATGAGGCCGTCCGGGTGGTGGAGGACGGCTGTGATCTCGTCCGGGGTCGGCGGGGCGGCGTTGCCCCGCAGGTAGACCGCCCGCATGCCGAGGTTGCGGAGCCTGGTCAGGGCTCGGGCGCGGTTCTGGGCGTGGACCAGTACGCGGACGGCCGACGAGCCGTCCGTGGTGGTCGGGCTGGGTAGGTTCAGCGCCACCACCACCATGCCGTCCGGCAACTTGCAGAACCCTCCTGCGGTCATGCGGTCACACCCCCGTGTGCGTCGGTGTCAATAAGAAGGTCACAGGACGCACCTAAACACGATCGGCGGCGACCCGCCAAGGGGTTGCCGCCGATACGCGTCTGACCTGCGGAAATAAGAACTACTTCACCGCGGGACCGACCTGGAGGGAGATCGTGGAGCCATCTCGCGCCTCCTTGAGGATCTTGATCTTGGTGTTGGTGTCAGTGATCTTGACACCGGCGGTCGGGTTCGACGAGTCGTAGTACGTGCTGGTGTGGTCGTCGAAGACCGGCACCCCGCGCGACCCCTTGATCTTCGTGGCGACGTCCGCCTTGTGCAGCGTGATGCCGTCGGTCGAGTAGAGGCTGAACGGAGAGTCGTAGGCCTGGACGCGGTTGCGCATCAGCGTGCCGTCCGACCACTTCAGCGGCGCCGGGTGGGAGTCGACCGGGAGGATCAGACCGGTGCCCGGGTGACCGCCGTCGCCCGTGTGCGTGTTGTTGTCCGCCTCGGAGGTGTCCCACTTCCAGATCAACAGGCCGTTCTGGTACGGGTAGTGCTCCACCCAGTCCGGACGGGTCGTCGAGAAGCCGAAGTTGTACGGGCCGACCTTGAGGGTCTTGTCGTACGACACGTACTGGCGGTTCTCCGCGATGTAGTACTGCGCGTAGTCCTTGGTGAAGGACGCGCCGATGCGGGAGAAGCCGGCCGCGGTCCAAGCGGCGTCCGCCGACTCCGCGTTGTCGGAGAAGACGGTGGCGCCGTCCGCGGTCACCGTGATCTCGTCGGCCGCGAAGCCCTTCAGGGCCACCCCGCCGTCGGTCTGGTAGCGGAAGCGGAGCTGGACCTTCTGGCCCGCGTAGGCGTCCAGCGGGTACGACAGCTTGGCGTACGCGGAGATCGAGCCGGTGAGCGCCGGCTTGTCGCTGCCGTCGCGCGGGATGGCCGTGCCGTTGACCGTGCCGTCCAGGGCGGTCCAGTTGGCGCCGCCGTCGGTGGACACCTCGGCGTACAGGTAGTCGTAGTTCGCCTCGATGTCGTACCAGCCGTCCAGCGAGAGCGTCGCGGACGACTTGCCGGTGAGGTCGACGTCACGGGTCAGCGTGTTCTTCAGGTCGTTGCCGCTGCCGCTCCACCACTGGGACGAGCCCTGGGCGGGGGCGACGACCGTGGTCGTGACCGCCTTGTCGGGCAGCGAGACCACCAGGGCCTGCTTGTTCTTCGTGTTGTACTCGGCGACGCCCAGCTTGTGGCTGGACCTGGTGCCGGCCTTGGCCGTGTCGTAGTTCAGCCAGCCCAGCTGGAGCTTGTCCCAGGCGTTCATGTCGCCCGGCAGGTCGCCGATGGCCTCCTTGCCGGTGCCCAGCCAGGAGCCGGAGGACATCAGGGTCCAGAAACCGGTGGAGTTCTCGCCGCCGTCGGTGTCGTACTCGTCCGGCAGGCCGAGGTCGTGGCCGTACTCGTGGGCGTAGACGCCGAGGCCGCCGTTCTCCGGCTGCATCGTGTAGTCGCCGACCCAGATGCCGGTGTCGCCGACCTGGGTGCCGCCGAGCTTGTTGTCCGCCGGGCCGGTGGCGCCGGCGTCGGTGCCGAAGGCGTACCAGCGGTGCGCCCAGATCGCGTCGGTGCCCTGGGCGCCGCCGCCCGCGGACTCGTCCTCACCGGCGTGCACGATCTGGAAGTGGTCGACGTAGCCGTCCGGCTCGTTGAAGTTGCCGTCGCCGTCGTAGTCGTAGCGGTCCCACTGGTCGTACTGGGCGAGGTCCGCCTTGATCGCGGCGTCGGACTCGCCGGCCGCCTTCTGGTCGGCGACCCAGGCGTTCAGGCCGTCGCGCACCAGGTTCCAGACGCTGGAGCAGGTGGTGGAGCCGCAGGCGTTGTTGCCGTAACGGGCCTCGTTGTAGGGGACCTTGACCCAGTCGGTGACCTCACCGTCGACCGAGTAGCGGCCCGAGGACTGCTTCTCGTAGTACTTCTTCAGCGACTCGGTGTTCTTGCCGGTGCCGAAGTAGAGGTCCTGGAAGTGCTGCTGGTTGTAGTCCGCCTGCCACGCGGTGGAGTTGTCCTTGGCGCGGTCGGGCTGGGCTATCTGGTTGTGCAGCGGGCCGGCCGTGCCGTTGTACCGGGGGTCGGTCTGGTCCCCGAACTCGACCAGGATGGTGAAGATCTTGTCGGTCTTCTCCCGGCCGAGCTCGACGTACTTGCCGGCGCCCTTCTTGCCCTTCAGCTGGACGACCTTGGAGCCGTCCCGGTCCTTGACCTGGGCCTTACCGGATATGACCTGGTCGAGGGCCTCCTGCCGCTGGGCCTCCTGGGTCTTGCTCAGCGGGCCGTCCAGGTCGTGCTCGTCCTGCTTCGCCGACGGGTCGTGTCGGTCGACGATGGCGCTCTTCGCCGGGGTCGCGGCCTGCGCGACCGCGAAGGTGGCGAAACCTGCGGAGGCGGTCGCGAGCGTCACGCCGACGGCGATCGCTCTGAACGTCCAGGGTCTGCTGGTCACTTGAGTTCCTCCCCCGCGCCGCGCGCACGGAAGGGGGACCGGGTGATGGTTGGGGGTCCGTGCGCGCACGATCAACGCGTCGATTCAAGTGACGTCATTTGACTACTGGTTTACGAGAAAAGACAGACCTTGACTCAGACACTTCAATTCCAGTATGCGGAGCTGAAGTTCGCTTTACGGACACTCCGGCCCGGAGTCGGACATGGATAACCGGCGCGCATATGCATCCGGTTGGCGAGACCCATGCGACCGTGCGCCCCCTGTGCACCGGTACCGTGGGTTAGGTCACGCTTACCGGTCGTTCCGCTCGGGCACACACGCGAATAGAGTCGAATGGTGGAACGCCCGGAAGCCGGTGAAATGCCAGGCCTGCTCCCCGTCTCACCTCCACATCTCCCGAGGACACGATTGCCATGCCTCGTCCGACCCCGGCACAGCTCGTCTACGGTTCGTGCACCGTGATCTGCTCGACGCTCGCCATGCTGCTGCTGTCACAGACGAGTTCGGGCATCGGGATCGCGGTCATCGCGCTCGCCGCGCTCGGTCTGGGACTGCTGGTGGCCATGACGGTCCCGCTCCCCCGGCCGCGCACGGTCGCCCGGTCCGAGCCCGCCCTTTCCGCACCGCCCGGCGTGCGGGTCCCCGTGCACCGGGAGACCGTGGCCGCCGCCACGGCCGAGCCCGTCCGGGAGCCCACCGCCCCCTGACGCCCGCACCGACGACCGAGAGCCGGCGGGGCCGTGAGACCGACGGCCCCGCCGACTGCCTGTGCGCCCCCTTCGCTATCTCGTGCTGACGACGACCGTCTTCCCGGCCTTGTCGTGCAGCCCCTGCTTGTACGGCTTGTCGAAGAAGCTCCAGCCGCCGCAGATCACCGTCCAGACGCAGGCGCAGCAGAAGGCGAACGGCACCCAGAGCACCAGGGCGCGGACCAGGGAGGTCTGGGTCGAGGGCGTGGCGCCGTCGCTCAGGTTGGCGACCCGCATGCCCAGCCATTTCTTGCCGAGGGTCTGCCCCGACTTCGCGATCAGCAGGGTGTCGTACGCGACGAACAGGACGCAGGCGATGATCGACTGCGCGAGGGACTTGCCGACCGCGACCCGGTCGCTGTTCACCTCGTACTCGCGGACGCCGAAGGCCAGGGTGATCAGCCAGACCACGATGAGCACCAGGATCATGTCGATGATGCGGGCGAGGGTGCGCCTGCCGCTGTCCGCGAGCGGGGGCATGCCGGCGAGCGGATCGGCCGGGTGACCGCCAGGACCGCCGCCACCGTAGCCGCCGCCGTCGTAGGGACCGCCCCCGTAGGGGCCGCCCCCGTAGGAGGGTGGCGGGGGGTGCGCGCCGCCGTACGGGGTGTCGTACGGCGAACCCGCGCCCTGGCCCTCGTCGTTCCGGCCCGGTGGGGGCGGCTTCCTGAACGGGTCCTCTTCCGGCGGCTCTCCGGGACCCGGGGGCGGGGGCGGTTCGGTGCTCATGGCCCGAGTGGAACGCGCGGCGGCCGGGCCCGCATCCGGCGAGCGGCCGTACGGGTCATGCCGTACGGGTCATCCCCCCGCGACGAAGGTGTGCGCCGCCTTGTCGTGCCAGCACTGGTGCCAGGGGCGGTCGAACAGGCACCAGGCGACGCCGACGACTCCGATGCCGAGCAGCCCCGGCACGGTGTACACCAGCCAGCGGCGCAGCGAGACACCGAAGGCCGGCGGCTCGTGGCCCTCGATGTCGCGCACCTCCAGACCGAACAGCTTCTTGCCGAGCGTGCGGCCCCACTTGGCGGTGGGCAGCACCTCGTAGAGGAGGCCGACGACGAGCAGGACGGCGAGCACGATGCCCAGGTACAGGCCCGTGGTGCCGTCGAGCAGCCACACGGTCTCGGTACGCCCTGACAGCTTGGCGGCGTCGATCTTGTCCTGCACGTGGTCGGCGGCCCTGGTACCGAACGGTACGGCGGCGACCGCGGTCACCATGCCGACGAGCAGGCTGTCGACGAGCCGGGCGCCGAACCGCCTGCCGAGCCCGGCGGGGCGGGCCGCCGCCTGGCGTCGGGCGGCGGCCTGGAAGACGTCCTCCACCGGCGGCTTCCAGGGCGCGACCTGCTGGTCACCGGCGAGCTGGTGCACCTGCTGCGGCCACGAGGACTGCCCGCCGCCGGAACCGGCGGCCATGGGGGCGGCGGGCGCGGACTCGGGCCCGGCGGACTGCGGGGGTACGGCGGGGGCGACGGCGGCAGCGGGGCCCGCGGGCAACGGCTGGGCCGCGGCGGCCCGTTCCACGGCGGCCTTCCCGGCACCGAAACCGGGCCGCCCGGGAACGGCCCCGCCGGAAGCACCGGGCGCACCGACGGGCCCCTGCGCACCGAACCCGGCGGAACCGGCCGGACCCCGGCCCCCGAAACCGGCCGCGCCACCCGATCCGCCGGAACCGCCGGGACGCTGACCGCCGTAACCACCCACACCGGAGGCACCACCGGCAGCACCAGCAGCACCGGCACCACTCGCCGCGCTCGCAGAGCCCGCGGCACCCGCGCCTCCGGATCCCGGCGCACCGAACCCCGCCGCTCCGGCACCCGGACCGACGCCCGCCCCGCCGCCGTCCTGGGATCCGGCGCCCTGGGACCCGTTGCCCTGCGATCCGTTGGCCGTCCCACGGTTCGGTGGGGCCTCGTCCCGGATCGGGCGGAAGGTCATCGTGCCGTCGTCCATGGGGGGTCGGGTGCCCGCGGGGCCGACCGTCGGCCTGCGGAAGACGAACGTGCCGCCGGAGTCGAGGTCCCCCTCGTCCGCGGACGGAGTCGTCGCCGTGCCGTCCGTACGGGCGGACCAGCCGTCCGGCTGGGGCGGCGAGCCCGGCGCCGACCGCGGGTCGGTGCCCCAGGCGGCCCCCTCGGCCGTCCAGCCGGAGGCCGCCGGCGGCTGCGGGTCCTCGTCGAAGAAGTGCGGGCCGGTCTCCTCGACGGAGGCGGGCGCCGCGGGCCGGGAGCCGGGCGGCGGGCTGAGCGGTTCACCGGCGGCCGGGGCCGGGCGGCTGGTGCCCGGCACCCACGCGGCACCGTTCCAGTAACGGACGTAGCCGGGGATGGACGGGTCCGGGTAGTAGCCCTCGCGGGGCCGTTCGTCACCGGGTGCCGGAGTTGGGGCGCTCATGTCCGTCGTCCCGTATCTGCTCGGGGGTCGTGTGGGAGCCTCCACATCTATCAGACCCGGGTGCCCGTCACCGCCAGTCCCGCAGGACCCGCCCCTTTCCGGGCAGCCCTGTGCACCCCCTTCACCACATCGGAAAAAAATTTCCCGGAACCCGCGTAATGCGCGCGCCCCCGGCGGCTCTCCACTCGTACGGGCCCGGCACCGGTACCCGTACGACTGATCGAGAGAGGAAACGGACGCCATGCATCACACCGTCGTGGAACGCGAACTGGAGCTGCGGCTCATCCTGTCCCCCGAGCGGAGCATCCCGGTCCCGGCCCGGCTCCGCTACCGCTCCGACGACCCCTACGCCGTCCATGTCAGCTTCCACATCACCTCGGACTTCCCGGTCCACTGGACCTTCGCCCGCGACCTGCTCGTGGAAGGGGTGTTCCGGCCGAGCGGGCACGGGGACGTGCGGGTGTGGCCGACGAAGGCGGAGGGCCGCAGCGTCGTGCTGATGGCGCTGAGTTCACCCGACGGTGACGCCCTCCTGGAGGCACCGACCGCCCAGGTGTCCGCCTGGCTGGAGCGGACGCTGCGCGCCGTGCCGCCGGGGGCCGAGAGCGCGCGGCTGGGGATCGACGACGCGCTCGACCAGCTGCTCGCCCAGTGAGGCCGCCGGCGGATGGGTTCAGAACAGCTTGCCGGGATTGAGGATGCCCAGCGGGTCGAAGACGTCCTTGACGGCCCGCTGCATCTCGACGCCCACCGGCCCGATCTCCCGGGCCAGCCACTCCTTCTTCAGGACGCCGACGCCGTGTTCGCCGGTGATGGTGCCGCCGAGTTCCAGGCCGAGAGCCATGATCTCGTCGAAGGACTCACGGGCGCGGGCGCATTCGTCGGGGTCCCGGGCGTCGAAGCAGACGGTGGGGTGGGTGTTGCCGTCACCGGCGTGCGCGACGACCCCGATGGTCAGCCGGTGCTTCTCGGCGATGCGCTCCACCCCTTCGAGCATGTCGCCGAGCCGGGAGCGGGGCACGCACACGTCGTCGATCATCGTCGTGCCCTTGACCTTCTCCAGGGCGATCAGCGAGGAGCGGCGGGCCTGGAGGAGGAGTTCGGACTCGGCGGCGTCGTCGGCCGGGACCACCTGGGTGGCGCCCGCGGCCTCGCAGAGCCTGCCGAGGGCGGCGAGGTCGGCGGCAGGGTCCGGGGTGTCGAACGCGGCGAGCAGCAGGGCCTCGGTGGACTCGGGCAGGCCCATGCGGGTGAGTTCGTTGACGGCTCGCACGGTCGTGCGGTCCATCAGTTCCAGGAGGGACGGAACGTGCCCGCCCGCCATGATCCGGCACACCGCGTCGCAGGCGGCGGCCGCGGAGGAGAACTCGGCGGCCAGCACCAGCTGCTGCGGCGGCTTGGGCTTCAGCGCGAGCACGGCGCGTACGACGATGCCGAGGGAGCCCTCGGAGCCGACGAAGAGCCGGGTGAGGTCGTACCCGGCGACGCCCTTCGCCGTCCGCCTGCCGGTGGACATCAGCCGCCCGTCGGCGAGGACGACGTCCAGACCGAGGACGTACTCGGCGGTCACCCCGTACTTCACACAGCACAGGCCGCCCGAGGCCGTGCCGATGTTTCCGCCGATCGTGCACGTCTCCCAGCTGGAGGGGTCCGGCGGGTAGCAGAGGCCGTGTTCCTCGACCGCCCGGGAGAACGCGGCGTTGACGACGCCGGGTTCGACGACCGCGACGCGGTCCACCGGCGAGATCTCCAGGATGCGGTCCATCCGGGTCAGGGACAGCGCGATGCAGCCGTCGACGGCGTTGGCGCCGCCCGACAGGCCGGTGCGGGCGCCCTGCGGGACGACGGGGACGCGCAGTTCGGTGGCGACGCGCATGACGTGCTGGACCTGTTCGACCGTGCGCGGCAGCACGACGACGGCCGGGGTGCCGGCCGGGCAGAAGCTCGCCATGTCGTTGGCGTAGGAGGCGGTCACGTCGGGGTCGACGAGCACCGCGTCGGCCGGCAGACCCCCGAGGAGCCGGTCGGTGAGGTTGCTGGTGGCTTCGTCACGAGGCGCTTCGATACGGCTCATGATCACAGCGTCGCACCCGGGGCCATCGGTGTGAACCCCGCCGGGTCCGCCCTTGGGCCGCACGGACGCAGTGGTCGTATTGACGCACAGTGAGCGGCATGTGCGCGCTCGAGAACCGACAGCCCGGGCCCGGTACGTCGCTGCTCGCGGAGCCCGGCCCGCCGCGCCGCGGGCGCCGGGTGCTGCGGCGGCTGCTGGTCGTCGCGCTGGTCTGCGGGGTGGCGGCGGGCGGGACGCTGCTGCTGTGGCCGCGCGAGCCGCACCGCGCCGCCGCACCGCACCCGGCGGCCGGGCCTCCGGTCTTCGCGGGCGCGCGGGCGGCGGCGGTGCAGGCGGCCGTCCTCGACGGCCGGCCGGCCGCGCTGCCCGACCTCACCTCGCTCATCGGCGCCCGGGAGCTACGGGTGCGGGAGCATCCGAAGGACGCGCGGGCCTGGGCGGTGCTGGGGGCCGCGTACGTGGCGCGGGCCCGGCGGACCGACGGGACCGCCGACTACCCGAAGGCCGAGCAGGCGCTGCGGACCTCGCTCCAGGTCGCCCCCAAGGGCAACCCCGAGGCACTGGACGGGCTCGCCGCACTGGCGAACGCGCGCCGGGACTTCACCGACGGCCGGCGGTTCGCGGAGGAGGCGGTGAAGGCGGCGCCGAAGCGGTGGGCGACGTATCCGGCGCTGATCGACGCCTGCGACGGGCTCGGCGACTACAAGGCGGCCCGCGCCGCGCTGGACAAGCTGATGGCGCTGAAGGTGCGGGCGGCGGTGAAGCCGGCCGTGATGGCGCGGGCCTCGGCGGTGTACCGGGACCGGGGCTGGCGTGAGGACGCGGTGGCCCAGGTGACGGACGCGGCGGCGGCCGCGGGGACGCCGGCCGAGCAGGCCGCGTACCTCACCCAGGCCGGGCAGCTGGCCTGGGAGCGCGGCGAACGGGAGGACGCGCTGCGGCACTTCGAGGCGGCCGTACGCCTCGACGCCGACCAGTGGGCCGCGCGCGCCGGGCAGGGGCGGGCGCTGGCCGCGCTGGGCCGCACCCAGGACGCGCTGACCGCGTACCGGGAGGCCCTCGCCCACCGGGCCGCCCCGCAGGTCTCCCTGGAGCTGGCCGAGCTGTACGAGTCGCTGGGGATGGACCGGCAGGCGCACACGCAGTTCGGGCTGATGCGGGCCCAGGTGGAGAAGGAGCTGGCCGCCGGGGTCGACGACGATCTGCTGATCGGACAGTACGAGGCGGACCACGGGGACCCCGAGGAGGGCGTGCAGCGGCTGACCGCCGAGTGGGAGCGGCAGCCCGGCATCGAGGTCGCGGACGCGCTGGGCTGGGCGCTGCACCGGGCCGGCGACGACCAGGAGGCCCTGCGGTACGCCGCCGTCGCCACGGACTCGACGAAGGGCGGCGGGGTGCGCAGCGCCCTGTACGCCTTCCACCGGGGCATGATCGAACGCGACCTGGACGAGGACGCCCCGGCCCGCCGCCACCTCCAGGACGCCCTGCGCGTCAACCCGTACTTCTCCCCGCTGCAGGCCCCGGCGGCGAGATCGGCCCTGGCGGCGCTGGGCGAGGAGCCCCCGGAGGAGCCGCTGCCGGGCTAGCGGCCCCTCCGCCACTCTTCAGGGGTACTCCCTAGAGGTTCCCGCGGCGGTCCTGCTCCCGCTCGATCGCCTCGAAGAGGGCCTTGAAGTTGCCCTTGCCGAAGCCCATCGAGCCGTGCCGTTCGATGATCTCGAAGAAGACCGTCGGGCGGTCCTGGACCGGCTTGGTGAAGATCTGCAGCAGGTAGCCGTCCTCGTCGCGGTCGGCGAGGATCTTCAGCTCGCGCAGGGTGTCGATCGGCACCCGGGTGTCGCCGACCCACTCGCCGAGGGTGTCGTAGTAGCTGTCCGGGGTGTCGAGGAACTCGACACCGGCCGCGCGCATGGTCCGTACGGTCTCGACGATGTCGTTGGTGTTGAGCGCGATGTGCTGGACGCCCGCGCCGCCGTAGAACTCCAGGTACTCGTCGATCTGGGACTTCTTCTTGGCGATGGCCGGTTCGTTGATCGGGAACTTGACCTTGAGGGTTCCGTCGGCGACCACCTTGGACATCAGCGCGCTGTACTCGGTGGCGATGTCGTCGCCGACGAACTCCTTCATGTTCGAGAAGCCCATGACCTGGTGGTAGAAGTCCACCCAGTCGTTCATGCGGCCGAGTTCGACGTTGCCGACGCAGTGGTCCACGGCCTGGAAGGTGCGGCGGGCCGGGGGCTCGACGATCGGGGACGCGGCGGCGAACCCCGGGAGGTACGGGCCGTCGTAGTGGGTGCGTTCGACGAGGGTGTGGCGGGTCTCGCCGTAGGTGGCGATCGCGGCCAGCACCACCGTGCCGTGCTCGTCCTTCAGCTCGTAGGGCTCGGCCACCGAGCGGGCGCCGTGCTCGATCGCGTACGCGTGGGCGCGGCGGGCGTCCGGGACCTCGATGGCGAGGTCGACCACCCCGTCGCCGTGCTCGGCGACGTGCTGGGCGAGGAAGTGGCCCCAGGGGGTGGCGGGCTTGACGACGGAGGTGAGGACGAACCTCGCCGAGCCGTTCTCCAGCACGTAGCTCGCGGTCTCGCGGCTGCCGTTCTCCGGTCCGGAGTACGCGACCAGCCGCATGCCGAAGGCGCTCGAGTAGTAGTGCGCCGCCTGCTTGGCGTTGCCCACGGCGAAGACGACCGCGTCCATTCCCCGGACCGGGAAGGGGTCGTCCTGCCGGACCGTCGTGTCGGGAGTGTGGTGTGTGGTCTGCGTCATGTTCGAAGGGTGAACCGGCCTGACAAGGTGCGCAATAGTTCGCGTTTCGGCTGGACAATATGCTCAGCGGTACGACCGTTTCGGCGGACTTTCTGTACAGGGTGCTCATTCGGAGGCGGGCATGGCGATCGATCATCTGGACGGGCGGATCCTGGTGCTGCTGGCCCGGGAGCCGCGGATCGGGGTGCTGGAGATGTCGCGGCGGCTGGGGGTGGCCCGGGGGACCGTGCAGGCGCGGCTCGACCGGCTCCAGTCGAGCGGGGTGATCCAGGGGTTCGGCCCGCAGGTGGATCCGGCGGCCCTCGGCTACCCGGTCACCGCGTTCGCCACGCTCCAGATCCGGCAGGGCCAGGGACCGGACGTGCGGGCGCACCTGGCGACCGTGCCGGAGGTGCTGGAACTGCACACCACGACCGGCACCGGGGACATGCAGTGCCGGCTGGTGGCCCGTTCCAACGCCGACCTCCAGCGGGTGATCGACCGGGTCGTCGGCTTCGACGGCATCGTCCGCGCCTCCACGGCGATCGTCATGGAGAACCCCGTGCCGCTGAGGATCATCCCGCTGGTGGAACAGGCGGCGGCGGACAGCGAGGGGGGCTGAGCGGGGCGGAGGCGGCATCGGGAGCAGGAGTTGCAAAGAACCGGATGCAAAAGACTCGTTGCAAAGGTCTCTTTGCATGGCTACCCTCGGATGCATGAACGAGCCCGAGGACCCCCAGGTCCGCAATCTCGACGCCCGCTCCCTGCGCGGGCTCGCGCACCCCCTGCGGATGCAGCTGCTCGACGCCCTGCGCTTCGGCGGACCGGCCACCGCCTCCCAACTCGCGGAGAAACTGGGCGAGTCGAGCGGCGCCACCAGCTACCACCTGCGGCAGCTCGCGGCGCACGGCTTCGTCGTGGACGCGCCCGAGCGGGGCAAGGGCCGGGAACGCTGGTGGCAGGCGGCACACCAGGGCCTGCGCTTCGACGACTCGCTGCTCACGCACACCGACCCGGTCGTGCGCGGGGCCGCCGACATGTACCTGCACGAGGTCGCCACCGCCCAGATCAGGAACCTGTCCACCTGGCTGGGCAGCCGCGCCGACTGGCCCGAGGAATGGAACCGCTCCTGGGACATGAGCGGCGCGACGCTACGGCTCACGCCGGAACTCACCGAGGAACTGATCGCGAAGCTGCACGCGGTCGTCGACACCTACCGCGAACTGGCCGTCGAGGACGACAGCGCGGCGCACGTACGCATCCACACGCACCTCTTCCCCATCGAGACGGACTGAGAGGCCCCCCGATGCTGCACCCCGAGACCCACCTCGCCCTGCACCACACCCGCACGGCGGAACTCCACGCCGAGGCCGAGGCCCACCGTCTCGCCGGACAGTCCCGACGCCCCCGCACCTTGCGTACCCGCGTCGGCTGGGCCCTGGTGGAAGTAGGCCTGCGCCTGGCAACACCGGTTCCGGCATCGGCGCCCCTTTAGGGGCGCGGGGCTGTATCGGTGCGCGGCTGCCGCCGCGTGGGCGCGACCAGCCCCCACCCACCTGCCACCGGAACTCAACAGCTGGGAACCTTCTCCCCCTTCTCCAACGCCACCAGGTCGGAGACGGCCCCCTTGAGCGTGGTCACCGGCACCAGCCGCAACCCCTTGGGCAACTCCGCCTTCGCGTCACCGCATTCGTCCTTCGGCACCAGGAACACCGTCGCCCCGTCCCGCCGCGCCGCCTGCGTCTTCAAGGCGACCCCGCCCACGGCCCCGACCGTGCCGTCGGCGGTGATGGTCCCCGTACCGGCGATGTTCTTCCCCCCGGTGAGGTCCCTCCCGCTCCCGTTCCCGTCGAGCTTGTCGATGACCCCGAGCGAGAACAGCAGCCCCGCGCTCGGCCCGCCCACGTCGGCCAGCTTCAGCGTCACCTTGACCTTGCTCGCGCTGAGCCCGAGGTACTTCAGCGCCGCCTGGGCCGCCGCGTCCTGGGACTGCTGCATCTGCTCGGTGTTGTGCTGCTCGATCTCCTTGACGTTGCCGCCGCTCGGGTACACCGAGTCGCGCGGCATCACCGCCCGGTCCGTCCGGAACCAGTTGCCGAGGACGTCGCCCAGCGACACCCGCGCGTCCGGGCCGGTCGCCTCGATCGTGGTCATCCGCAGCTGCCCGCTGGTCGTGCGGGTGGGCGCCCCGGCGACGGTGATCACCGGGGTGCCCTTGTTGTCGCCGAGGACGTTCGCCGTCATCCCGGGCTGGGCCACCGAGAACGGCAGCGGCGCGAAGACAGCCGCACCGAGCAGAGCCACTACGGGAACCGCACAGACGGCGACGGCCTGGAGACGCGTGAGACGTGAGAGCACGGAGTCAATCTAACGTGGCGACCTGTTCAGGCCACCGCCCCGGCTCAGCGCAGCGCCTCCGCGACCTCCCGGGCCGCGTCCACCACCCGCGCCCCGACCCGCTCCGGCACGGCGTCGGCCAGCATCACGACCCCCACGCTGCCCTCGACCCCGGTGACCCCGAGCAGTGGAGCCGCGGCCCCGCTCGCCCCGGCCTCCAGCTCACCGTGGGTCAGGGTGTACCCGGGGTCGTCGCGCGGCGAGAGCCGGGCCGACAGGATCGCCCGCCCGGCGGCCCCCCGGTCCAGCGGGTGCCGGAACCCGGCCCGGTAGGCCACGTGGTAGTCGGTCCAGCTCGGTTCGACCACCGCGACCGCGAGGGCCTCGGCCCCGTCGACCAACGTCAGATGGGCGGTGGCCCCGATGTCCTCGGCGAGCGAACGGAGCGCCGGCAGGGCGGCCTCCCGTACGAGCGGATGCACCTGCCGTCCGAGGCGCAGCACCCCCAGCCCGACCCGGGCTCGACCGCCCAGGTCACGCCGTACCAGCGCATGCTGTTCGAGCGTGGCGAGCAACCGGTACACCACCGTCCGGTTCACGCCCAGTCTGTTGGAAAGCTCGGTGACGGTCAGCCCGTGGTCCGTATCGGCCAGCAGTTTGAGGACCCTGAGGCCCCGGTCGAGCGTCTGAGAGGTCTCCGCGGTCACGACGCCCACTCCTTAAGTGGTGAGGTCGGCAGCCTCCGACGCGGCGGATGCGTCGCCGAGTCCCGTCAGCGACGCGCTTCAGAGGCCGCCGATCGGCAAGGCGGCCCGGCGGCTCCGGACCCAGTCGCTTCACGGCTGCGCTCCGCGGCGGCGCTGCCACGGGGCGTGTGCGTAGCCGGACAGTAGCGAAGTGGGTTCGCTGAGCGGAAGTCTGCGTCCAGAATCCGGTCAGAGACCGGTACGGACCACCTCGGTATGTGCCGTTATATACGCCCCGTGCTCGCGGTGTCACCGCATCCGGGTGGCCCACTCCTGCACCTTGGCGATCCGCTGCCGCAGCTGCCCGGCCGTGGCCTCCGCGCTGGGCGGCCCCCCGCACACCCGGCGCAGCTCCGTGTGGATCACCCCGTGCGGTTTGCCGCTCTGGTGCACATACGCGCTGACCATCGTGTTCAGCTGCTTGCGCAGCTCCATCATCTCCTTGTGGGAGACGACGGGCCGCCGCTCCGCCGGGAGTTCGAGGAGGTCGGCCTCGGTGTCCGGTTTCTTGCGGCTGTGCGCGATCTGCCGGGCCTGCCGCTTCTGCAACAGCAGCTGCACCTGGTCGGGTTCGAGGAGTCCGGGAATGCCGAGGTAGTCCTGCTCCTCCTCGCTCCCCGGGTGGGCCTGCATGCCGAACTCGGCGCCGTCGTAGAGGACCCGGTCGAAGACGGCCTCGGACTCCAGCGCCTCGAAGGCGAACTGCTCCTGCTCGCCGGTGTCCTCGTCCTGCTCCTTGTTCGCCTCCTCCATCTCCTTCTCGGACTCGGCGTACGGGTCCTCCTCGCCGTCCTTCTTCGGCTTGTCGAGGGCGTGGTCGCGCTCGACCTCCATCTCGTTGGCGAAGGTCAGCAGGTCCGGGACGGTCGGCAGGAAGACGGACGCGGTCTCGCCGCGCCGCCGGGACCGTACGAAACGGCCGACGGCCTGGGCGAAGAAGAGGGGCGTGGAGATGGTGGTGGCGTAGACGCCGACGGCCAGCCGGGGGACGTCGACGCCCTCGGACACCATGCGCACGGCGACCATCCACCGGTCGTCACTCGCGCTGAAGTCGTCGATCCGCTTGGACG
The DNA here is from genome assembly GCF_040634175.1 of Streptomyces sp. NPDC007162. NCBI lineage: Bacteria > Bacillati > Actinomycetota > Actinomycetes > Kitasatosporales > Streptomycetaceae > Streptomyces > Streptomyces sp. NPDC007162. Next base: position 11,121 of record NZ_JBEYFC010000027.1, on the reverse strand, counting down.
CGCCGGTGTCGTCGGAGAGGACCAGGGTCGCCTTGGACCCGGTGATCTCGCGGATCAGCTTGGCGTAGGCGCGGGCCGAGTCCTGGTCGGAGGCGATGACGAGGGCGCCCGCGTCCGGGATGCCCTTGCGCACCTCGGTCAGCCGCTGGTCGGCGGCGCGCAGCACGGCCGGCATCCACTCGCCGCGCGGATCGAGCGCCGTGCGCCAGGCCTGGCTGACGGCGTCCTTGGTCATGGGCTCGCCGAGCCGGGCGGCGATCTCGTCACCGGCCTTGGTGCGCCAGCGCATGTTGCCGCTGTAGGAGAGGAAGATGACGGGGCGCACGACGTGGTCGGCGAGCGCGTTGCCGTACCCGTACGTGTAGTCGGCGGCGGAGCGCCGGATGCCGTCCTGCCCCTCCTCGTAGGTCACGAAGGGGATGGGGTTGGTGTCGGACCGGAAGGGCGTACCGGTCAGGGCCAGCCGCCGGGTGGCCGGTTCGAACGCCTCCAGGCAGGCCTCGCCCCATGACTTGGAGTCACCGGCGTGGTGGATCTCGTCGAGGATGACGAGGGTCTTGCGCTGCTCGGAGCGGTTGCGGTGCAGCATGGGCCGCACGCCGACACCGGCGTAGGTGACGGCGACCCCGTCGTACTCGCGGCTGAGAGGTCCGGCGCTGTACTCGGGGTCGAGCTTGATCCCTATCCGCGCCGCGGCCTCCGCCCACTGCTTCTTCAGGTGCTCGGTGGGGGCGACGACCGTGACCTGCTGCACGACGTGGTGGTGCAGCAGCCAGGAGGCGAGCGTCAGCGCGAACGTGGTCTTGCCGGCGCCGGGCGTGGCCACGGCGAGGAAGTCGCGCGGCTGCTCCTGGACGTACTTCTCCATGGCCGCCTGCTGCCAGGCCCGCAGTTTGCTGGCGGTACCCCAGGGCGCCCGGCCCGGGAAGGCCGGGGAAAGGTGGTGGGAGGACGCGGAGGAAGCAGACATAGGTGTGGGCCCGGAGGGCCCTCCGTTGAGGGTGGTGGCGGGTGACGGGCGGGCGGTAGTCACGGTCTCCGTAGTAGGGGGTCGCGAGGGGTACGAGGGTCGGGTGGCTACGTATGACAACCGGGCCACCCTACCGGCGTGCCGCGGGTGTCAACGCGCGGACGAGGCCGGGTCCCTCCCGGGTGGGACCCACGTCACAGATCACGGAGCCGGGTCGTCACCCAGGTCCCGGCGAGCGCCACGCCCGCCATCGGCAGGAACACGGCGGCGAAGGCGGCGGGATGGGATCCGGAGCCCGCTGCCCCGGTCATGCTGCCCCCGCCGAGCCCGGCGAACGCCGCGCCGGTCACGGCGAGCAGCACCACGTTGGACAGGGCGTCGGAGATCTGCAGGGCGGCGGAGTTGGCGCCGGCCTCCTCGGGGGCGGAGAGCCGGAGCATCAGGACGCTGGCCGAGGCGATCACCAGCCCCATCCCGAAACACCCGAAGGCCCAGGCGACGGCGACGATCCAGACCGGCACGGCGGGCAGGAGCACGCTGGGGGCGGTCGCGATCGCCGCGGCGACCAGCACCATGCCGAGGGTCATCAGCCGTTCCCGGTACGGCTGCACGCGCGGCCGCGCCTGCACCCACGAGCCGATCGCCCAGGTCACCCCGCCCGCCGCCAGCGAGAACCCGGCGAGCGTGGGCGACAGCCCCCGCTGGGTGACGAGCATCAACGGCACGAAGGACTCGGCGGCCACGAAGGAACCGGCGGCGACACCGCGCAGCAGCACGACCGAGGGCAGCCCGCGGGCGGCGCGGTACGTCCCGCGGGGCAGCAGCCCGAGCACGGCCGGCCCGAGCAGCGCGGCGCCGACGGCCCCCGGCAGCAGGGACAGCCACCTCAGGTCCTGGGCCGCGTACTGCAGGAGCCCCGCGCCGAGGGAGATGCCGAGGGCGAGCCGGATCCGCCGCCGGTCGAAGCCCTCCTGTCCCCCGCCCGGCACGGGTCCGCCGGCCCGCCGCCGGATCTGCGGCAGCGCGAGCGCCACCGGGAGGACCACCAGAACCGGGATCCCGAGGAACACCCACCGCCACCCGAGCTGCTCGGTGACGGCGCCGGCGGCCAGCGGCCCGACGATGGACGGCACGACCCAGCCGGCGGCGAAGGCGGCCATGATCGCGGGCCGCAGCCGCTCCGGGTAGGCCCGCCCGACGACCACGTACAGCGCGACGATGACCAGGCCGCCGCCGAGCCCCTGCACGGCCCGCCCCAGGACGAACACCCACATGCTCTGGGCGGTCCCGGCGACGACGAGCCCGGCGGCGAAGGCCCCGATCCCGGTCGTCAGCGCCCCGAGCGGCCCCCCGCGGTCCGACCACTGCCCGGCCAGCACCATCCCGAACAGACTGGTCGTGAAGTACCCGGAGAAGGCGAACGCGTACGACGACACCCCGTCCAGGTCCCGGGCCGCGACCGGCATCGCGGTACCCACGGCGGTCGCCTCGAAGGCGATCAGCAGCACGACGGACACGATCCCGACGCTCAACGCGCGGTACGACCGCCCCAGCACACCCTCGTCATCGGCTCTGTCGGCTGTCTCGTGCGCGACGGTGTCGCTCGGCTCAAGGGCGGTCATGCCGACCACGGTAAGGCCCACAACCGGGTTTGGCCCCTGTCGAGAGCTGTACCCCGCCTCGGACCTTGGTCGTAGACCCCGTAGCTCCCCCTGCCCAGCCCTCTTTCATGAACGCCGTATGGCAGTCGCGTTGCACCCCCACGGATCTCCTTGCCCCCCTCCCCCACGCCCCCCTACCTTCAACACACGGACACGGCCGTGTGCCCGAGTGGCTTAGGGACTCGCCTGCAAAGCGAGTTACGTGGGTTCGATTCCCGCCACGGCCTCTGACGCCTGAACAGGCAAAAGGAAGGGCGACACCTCATGCGGGGTGCCGCCCTTTCGGCCGTCCGTCTCAGTTGCCGTCTCATTAGCCGCCTGCCCCTCTCTCCTCTGCGCGCCGTGAACCTGCCAAAGTGTCGCCAAGAAGGGCACCTGGGCTCAGGGCCAACACCGCACAGGCACCGAGGGCTCAGCCATACGCCTTGCTCTGTGCACCGTGCCCTTCAGGACACGGCCTGAAGGCCACTACTACAGCGATCTCGCAAGAGGCGGTTGCGTCAGAACATGCACGAGCAGGAGCCATCATCATTACTGCGCATTCCCCCTCCCTGGTTATCACACCATTCCTCGCACACTACATCACAAGGGTTGCAGTTCACTTCGCCCATCGGCACAATTTCGGCATTGGGGCCGACATTCAACGGGCACTTTGGATACCGTCGAGTGGTCCGATAAACGGACTTCTCTGCCGTGAAGCCAGGCATTCCTATCATTGTCTTCTCCTTCGCGCCGCACTGAAGGTGACCCATCGATTGAGGGTCACAGCGCGTTTCAGGCACGGATCACACGGCTTGATTCCCGCGAGACTGGTGGCCCGCTTGATAGCTTCACCGAGCCCAATCTCTGCGTCACCTACGAAACCGGGGAGACGCACGCGGAATGGTTCCATCGGGGCCTCGACCACAGCAATCACCTATAAAAGTAGGGAGACAACTTGGTGACCAGGAACGGAAATTCCTCCGTTACGTCCACTCGTACAAAATTGGAGGTCGTGACGTCGGTTGCACGGTCAGTGTAATTGAAGACGACATAGCTTCACCGAGCCCAATCTCTGCGTCACCTACGAAACCGGGGAGACGCACGCGGAATGGTTCCATCGGGGCCTCGACCACAGCAATCACCTATAAAAGTAGGGAGACAACTTGGTGACCAGGAACGGAAATTCCTCCGTTACGTCCACTCGTACAAAATTGGAGGTCGTGACGTCGGTTGCACGGTCAGTGTAATTGAAGACGACATCCACTATTGTGCGAGTTTCACCACCCAGACGTGACCGCCGCACGTCCACAGAGCTCAGAGTCTCATTGCGGGCAAGCGCTTCTGCCGCGTCCGCATAAATGCGCGGATAGCAGACGGCAAGATAGTTGAGCGCCCGATGCTCGTTCGTGCCACCCGCATTGTCGGCTATTTGACGCATACGCTCGAACAATTCTAGGGATGAACTACGAAACGTCTCGTCGCGGACTTCGTCTGGCCGAGGTATCGCTCGAACGAGCGACTCGGTATCAAACGAGTATATTTGATCGAAGTACACGATGGGAACGACGAGCCCTCGTGCCATTTCCGGTGACGCCAGTGGACCCCGAACTCCCACTACCACGTCGACATCGTCGCGTCGCGGAGGCGACCGCAACGCCTCAATGAGTACGTCGACGTCTGCCGGGTCGCGCGGCAGAAGCAGGTACGTCTCTAGCGATTCGACAGTCAACACCCATGCAAGCTGACGGGCAAGATAGCGGTTTTCACGGTCAGCAAGGACGGTCCGAAGCACATCGGTGTCAGTGAGTCCCACGGTATCTGACCTGCCGGCCACCTGAGCAAGCTCCTTTTCGACCGCCAGGCTCGGATATTCCGGCTCGATTCTTCCGACAGCGTAAATAAAAGATGTGGCCAGTGGTGAATCAGCACTTCCGCTCAGATCCCCGTGCATCGCCGCCGCAGCAGCAGGCTCGAAAGCATCCTGCCCCAACATTTCCTCCTCGTGCAGTGGCGCGTCCGTTAGCTTGGGAGCCACCAGCGAGGAATCTGTCGTTTCCGAGACGCCAAGTTCGTCGGCCATCTTGGATATCCTCCCGTGTATAGCGCCGCCAACTGGGCATACGCGGTTCTAACATCTAGCATTGGAGGCATAATCACCCTGCCCCGACCCCGAGGCACTAATGCATCCCTGAGCATAACGGCACTAATTCCCGGGAACTTGCTCCACAGTAGTGCAAGCGCTCCCGTTACGATCGGAGCGGCGACACTGGTGCCACTTAGGGTTACCGTACCACCATCGGGGGAAATGCTTGTTACTCCTGTGCCAGGAGCAGCAACCCCGCGACGTGCAGACGTAGCCCCGAGATTTGTCCGCTGGAGCGGCCGTCCGCGCAAATCTGTACCTAGCACGGAAATGACCGCAGGATGCCTAGTGATCGCCGAGCTCCCTATGACCCCCTGGTTACCTACCGCAGCTACAATCACCGCACCTGTTAGAGCTGCGTGATCGAGTGCCTGCCACAAGATTTGGTCACCGCTCGAGGAAATCGACTGCGAACCGATACTTAAATTGATCAACTTTGCACCAGCATCGACGGCCATGATTATTCGTTCCGCTAGCACCTTCGATGATGCCGATGCGCTGCCGCGGAAAATTGGGCAGATGAGAAAGGTGCAACCCGGGCAGATCGCCGGAGCCGCGCCGCCACGACGCGCGCACAGCATGCCAGCGACGAACGTTCCATGTCGACACGCTGAGCTGCTCGCTCCGTCGCAACCAGCGGGTACATCACCAAGTGGGATGAGCCGAGCTTCGGCCAGTTCTGCATGGGCCAAAGCAATCGGTCCGTCGATCAGCCCGACCCTGATTTCAGACCTGCCAATGGTCTGTGCCATGAGCCTGGCCAGTCCCACCATTTCCAGGGGCGCGGAAATTGTGAATGAGCGCATGATTCGTACCCCTACGCTCCGCCTAACCGGCCCGCCACACTGGTGGCTTACCGGCCGCTACAAACTCGAGACTACATCAGGCCCGTCGACTTGGCATCTGGGAGACGAACCGCCAGGCAGCTGTCTCTGTCTGAAGAATGACAGTCGGGCTCCTGCGAGGTGAGAGCGAAATAGTGGCCGTAGGTCGGAGACATCAGAACTTGACCTCCCCGACCAACACACCGCACTAATTCCAGATGAGGCCGTCAACCTGCTTCGCGATGTCAACTCGTACGGCATCCACCATGTGTTGATATCTCGCGGCCATGGCGGTGGTCGACCATCCCATGAGGCCCATGACGGCCCGCTCGGGGACTCCGAGAATCAGCAGCACCGTGGCGGCGGTGTGACGCGCGTCGTGCAGCCGCCCGTTCCGCACCATGGCTTCTGTAAGAAGAGCCTTCCACTCTGACCAGTCCCGGCGATGGGACGGGCTACGGCTGTGCTCGTCCGGGAACACCAGGCCATTCTCTTCCCAGTGCTTCCCTGCCGCTTGCCGCTCCGCTTCCTGCGCCTTGAGGTGGGCACGGAGTAGGTCGACGAGCTGTTCGGGGAGGCCGACCGCTCGGCGGCCGGCGCGTGACTTGGTTGTGGCCAACTCCGGGTTGGTGCGCCGTTTCTGGGGGCAGTACCCGGCGGCCTTGCGTCCGCAGGGCTCCACACACCCATGGGCGTACTGCGGCCGGTGGCGGCTACGCGGGACCACAAGGAACCCACCATCAAGGTCCACGTCATCCCACACCAGGCCGAGCACTTCCCCTTGGCGGAGCCCGAGGGCAAGGGCGAAGGCCCAGCGTGCGGAGTTTCGGTGCCGGTCAGCGGCCTTGAGCAACCGCTGTACTTCTTGGACGCTGTAGGGCTCCACCTCGTACTCCCCCGTCTTCGGCGCCTTGGCCAACAGAACGGGGTTCTTGCCGAGATGGCCACGCCGCACGGCTTCATTGAGGGCGGTGCGCAGAGTGCGGTGCGCCTGATGAGCGGTCGCGGGCTTGCTGCCGTTGGCCTGCATCTTCGCGTAGAACGCCCCTTCGTGTCCCGCATCCTCGCCAAGCTCGGCCTGCGCGACCGGGTGCAGGCCGTCGTCTACGCCTACCGCCGGGGCCTGGTGACCTGACGGACCCGGCGCCGTGACCAGCCGGCCGCCTACAGGACCCCGCCGGCCTCGTCCTGGAACAGCTCCGTCCAGTAGTGCCAGTCGGCGTCGGTCGTGGTGGGCGTGGGGTCGATCGCGGCGAGGGTGCGGAGCATGGTGGCGGCGAGCTGGTCGTAGGCCTCCGTGGTGAGTTCGTGGTGCAGGTGCTCGTCGATGGTGCGCTCGTGGTGGAGGAGCCAAAGCGTGTAGGCGAGGGTGGAGATGTCCGTGTTCAGGGGGTAGAGGGTCGCTTCGGGCTCGGAGAAGTTGAGGATCGCGCCCGTGCCGCCGTCCACGACCAGGCTGTTGTCCTCCACCAGGTAGCCGAGGCGTATGAGACGGTCGGCGTGGGCCGGCAGGCCGTCCGCGGGGAAGCCGCCCGGGTGGATGTCGGTGAAGTACTCGGTGAGGGTGGGGAGCGCGGCGTCCGGGTCGAGGTGGAACAGGACCGCGCGCTCCGGCAGCCCGGTCTCGCGCAGGAAGCGGCGGGTCGGCTCGTGGGTGAGCGTGGGCGGGAAGTCGACCTCCTCGAAGCGGGCCACCCGGCCCTGCCCGAACTCCTGGTCCAGGAGCCGGGCCGGCAGGTCGAGGGTGAGCCCGGAGTCCGTGCCGGGGCCCGCGACGAGGCTGAGGGGGCGGATCAGGGCCGTCGCCTTCCAGTACGGCGGGACCCGTCCTGCGGTGCCTTCCTCGAAGAGCTCCAGGAGCTTGCGGGAGGCCTCGGTCGCCGTCTTGGTGCCGTAGGTCCCGGCGAGGGACGCGAAACGGCCGCGCAGACCCGTCAGTTCCTCGGTGACCGCGGCGAAGCGCAGCAGCGTCTCCAGCGAGGGGGCGAGCGGGCGCGGATCGGCGGGGTCGGCGAGGTGGGCCGTGGTGATCTCGCCCGTGCCGCCGTCGAGGAGGATCGACTCGGCGTCCAGGCCGACCGGCGCGAGCAGCTGCCCTATCACCAGCCGGTCCCGCAGCTCCTCGGCGAGCCGGGACGGGCCGTCGGTGACGTCGGCGAGGGTGCGCAGGCCCGCTGTGCGCAGTGGCTCGAACGTCAGCAGGCCGTCGGTGTCGGGCAGTTCGGAGCCGGTGAGCCAGCTGCGCGTCGGTTCGTGTGTGATGTATCGGTCCAGTTCAGCCTCGGTCAGCGTGATCGCCGCCGCACCGCTGCCGGTCGTGCTGATCGTGCTCATCGCTGCCCCCGCGATCACAGAAGTCCACAAGTTCACGTCGTGTGAGAAGTCGGATGAAAAGTGCGGCGAACCGCGCGTCCCCCACTGCCCAGAACACTACGCCGCCCCACTGACAACGCCCCGCAGAGGAAGGACGTCAGTCGACCCGCGCCCGTTCCGCGTGCGCCAGAATCGCCTCCACCGTCTGGTCCACGGTGAGCCCGGAGGTGTCCAGCCACAGTCCCAACGGCTCGGTGCGCTGCCGGAGTTCCCGGTCCAGATCGGCGATCGTCCACGCGGGCCCGTAGCCGGTCTTCGGCCGTCCCGCCTCCCACTGAGCCACCGTCTCGGGGCTCGGGGCCAGGACCACCACGTGCAGGGGGCGGGTGCGGACCAGGTCGGCGTAGCGCCGCAGCTCCGGCCCGAGCAGCACGTCCTGGACGACCGCGGTGAACCCGGCCTCGGCGTACGCGTCCGCCGTGGCCGCCGACAACCGGTAGCGGAGCCGGAGCTGGGCCGTGGCCTGCGCGGAGGCCCCGGGGATGAAGTCCTCCCGCCCCGAGACGATCATCCGGCGGAAGACGTCGCCGCGGACGTGCGCGGCAGCCGCTCCGCCAGCGCCTGCGCGACCGTCGACTTGCCCGCCGCCTCCCCCACTGCCTGAAGGGCGTGGGAGGTGCCCCCATCCCCTGCGATGACGACGACCCCCTGAAGAGTCACCCGCTCACTGACCGGTGACCACCGCCGCCTGCGGGCGGATCGGGAGGCGGTTGACCGGGCGGCCGGTCGCCGCGCGGACGGCGGAGGCGATGGCCGCGGGGGACGTGACCACCGGTACCGCGCTGACCGACTTGGCGCCGAAGGGGGCGACCACGTCCCGTTCCTCGACCAGCTTGACGATCCGGATGTCGGGCGCGTCGAGGGCGGTGGGGAGGGCGTAGCCGGTGAGGTCGGGGTGGCGGATCAGACCGCGCGGGGTGCGCAGGTTCTCCGTCAGGGCGATGCCCACGCCCTGCGTGACCCCGGCCTCGATGCGGGCGTTGAGCTGTGCCGGGTTGAGGATCCGGCCGACGTCCTGGGCTACCGCCAGCTCCACGACCCGTACCGAGCCCAGCTCGATGTCCACGTCGACTACCGCGCGGATCGCGCAGAAGGCGAGGCCCACGAAGGCGTCGCCCTGGCCCTCGGCGTCCAGCGGCTCGGTGGGGTGCGGACGGCACTGGGCGGTGGCCCACAGCTCCTTGCCGTCCAGCGCCTCGGTGACGGTGGTCGACAGGACGCCGTCGTACGACGTGATCTTGCCGTCGGTGATCTGGAGCAGCTCGGTGGACATGCCGAACTTGTGGGCGAGGGGCTGCAGGAGCTGGGTGCGGACCATCTTCGCGGCGCGTTCCACGGCCCCGCCCGAGACCCAGGTGTGGCGGCCGCGGCAGCCGGGTCCCGCCGGGGGCTGGTCGGTGTCCACGGGGGCCACGTGGACCTCGTCGATCCCGAGCGTCTCCTGGACGATCTGCCGGGCCAGCGTGGTGAAGCCCTGCCCGGTCTCCACGGCCGCGCAGAGCACGGTCGCGATGCCGTCGTGGACCTTGACGGTGGCGGTGGAGACCTCGTCGGCCCCCTCGGCGCCGAGCATGTGGACCATGCCGAGGCCGTAGCCGACGCCCCGGCGCACCGCGCCCGGTTCGCCCGCGCCCTCCGGGCCCCCGGGCAGCAGCCACTCGTCCTCGGGGGCGTCCTTGGGGAGCTGGGGCAGCGGAAAGTCCTGGACCGCCTGGAGGAGTTCGGCGACGGGCGCCGGGCAGGTGACCGTCTGGCCGATCGGCAGGACGTCACCGGTCGCGAGGGCGTTGCGCAGCCGGATCTCGGCCGGGTCCAGGCCGAGCTTCCTCGCCAGCTTGTCCATCTGCGCCTCGTAGGCGGCGCACACCTGCATGGCTCCCTCTCCGCGGACATGGCCGGAGGGCGGGTTGTTGGTGCGCACGGCCCAGCCCTCGATGAAGGCGTTCGGGACGACGTAGGGGCCGCAGGCGAAGGAGACGGCGGCGGCCAGCGACTCGGCGGAGGTGTCGGCGTAGGCGCCGGCGTCGAGCAGGATCTGTGCCTCGACCTTGACCAGCTTGCCCTCGGCGTCCGCGTGGTGGCGGTACCGCAGCAGGGTGGGGTGGCGGTGGGCGTGGCCGAGGAAGGACTCCTCGCGCGTGGCGGTGAGTTTGACCGGGCAGCCGGTCTTCAGGGCGAGCAGGCCGAGCGGCAGCTGGAAGCCCTGGTCCTCGCGGTCGGCGGTGGCGCCGGGCACCCCGGTGACGACGATCTTCACCTGTTCGAGCGACAGGCCGTAGCAGGCTGCGGCCGTGTTGCGGTCGGTGTGCGGGTCGGTGGAGGCCAGGTACAGCTCGACCCCGCCGTCGGGGCGGGGCACGGCGAGTCCGGCCTCGGCGCCGATGGGGGCGGGGTCGGCGCGGCCGATGCGGTACTGGCCCTCGACGACGATCTCGCCGGCCGCGTCGGGGTCGCCGTGGCGCAGCGGGATGTGCCGGATCAGGTTGCCGTCGGGGTGCAGCGGCTCCGCCTCGAAGGCCTGCTCGGGGTCGATGACCGGGTCGAGGACCTCGTACTCGACGATGACGGCGGCGGCGGCCATGCGGGCGGTGTCGGGGTGGTCGGCGGCGACGGCCGCGATGGGCTCGCCGTGGTGCCGTACCACCTCCGAGGCGAACACCGGGCGGTCCGGGGTGCCGCGGCCGTGGCGCGGGGTGCCGGGGACGTCCTCGTGGGTGATGACGGCCCGTACGCCGGGCATCTCGCGCGCGTGGCTGGTGTCGATCGACACGATGCGCGCGTGCGGGTGCGGGGAGCGCAGTACGGCCGCCCACAGCAGGCCCTCGGCCCACAGGTCGGCCGCGTACGGGAAGGTGCCCTCGGTCTTCGCGCGCGCGTCCGCGGGCGACAGCGACACGCCGAGGCCGTGCGGCGGCTCCGGTGCGGGGGCGGGGGCCTCCGCGGCGGTGGTCGTGGTGACGGTCTCGTTGGTCACGCCTGGCCTCCGTCCGGGCCGTAGGGCTGGTCGTCGTAGCTCTGGCTCTGCTCGGCCGGCGACTGGTTGCCGCCGAACGACTGGTTGCCGCCGAACGTCTGGTCACCGCCGAAGGACTGGTCACCGAACGACTGGTTGCCGCCGAAGGACTGGTCACCGCCGAACGACTGGTTGCCGCCGAAGGACTGGTCACC
>NZ_JBEYFC010000026.1:0-35204 GCF_040634175.1 Streptomyces sp. NPDC007162 | reverse complement strand
GAGCCGCTGAGCCGTCGATACGTCCTGCCTCGTGATCGTCTTCTCACCGTTCACCGGGGCAGGCGGAAAGAGGGCAGCCCCCGCGGTCCGTCCCCCCTCTGGGGGGGGTGACTCGCGGGGGCTGCCCGTGCGGGACCGTCGTGCCGTTTACAGGTTGCTGAAGTCGGGGCCCTTGGTGCGGGTCCGCTTGATCTCGTAGAAGCCGGGGACGGAGGCCACCGCGACGGTGCCGTCCCACAGCCGGGCCGCCTCCTCACCCTTGGGGGCGGGGGTGACGACCGGGCCGAAGAAGGCGATCTGCTCGCCGTCGGGGCCGGGGACCGCGATGACCGGGGTGCCGACGTCCTGGCCGACCTTGTCGATGCCCTCCTTGTGGGAGGCGCGCAGCTGCGCGTCGAACTCGAAGTCCTCCTGGTCGGCGTAGTCGATCAGCTCGGCGGGCAGGCCGACGTCCGCGAGGGCGCCCGCGAGGGCCTCCACGGTCGGGCCCTCGCCGTTGTTGTGAATGCGGGTGCCGAGCGCGGTGTAGAGCGGGCCGAGGATGTCGGCGCCGTGCTTCTGCCAGGCGGCGGTGACCACCCGGATCGGCTTCCAGGCCTTGGTCTCCAGCAGCTCGCGGTACTCCTCGGGCAGCTCGTCCAGCTTGGGCTCGTTGAGGACCGCGAGGCTCATGATGTGCCAGCGGACCTCGATGTCGCGGACCTTCTCCACCTCCAGGACCCACCGGGAGGTCATCCAGGCCCAGGGGCAGAGCGGGTCGAACCAGAAGTCGACGGGGGTCTTGCCTGAGCTGGTCACGGTCTCGGACATGGTTCTCCTCGGAATACGGTCCTTTTCCAGCGGCAACACCGGCATCGGCGGCTCCATTCCCGGGTGCCCGCCGTCAGGTGCCCATGGCAGGATCGGTGCTGTTCCGGCGTACCGACCACGCTGCGTACCGACGACGAGGGAGTGCCGCCCGTGCCCGGTGAGAATCTGTCCCGCGACGAGGCCCGGGAGCGGGCCGCCCTGCTGTCGGTCGACGGCTACGACGTGTCGCTGGACGTGCGGTCCGCCGTCGGCGAGGACCCGGGCGAGCCGCGGACCTTCCGCTCGGTCACCACGATCCGCTTCCGCTGCAACGAGCCGGGCGCGACGAGCTTCGCCGACCTGATCGCGCCGAGCGTGACCGCCGTGACCCTGAACGGCAAGGACCTGGACCCGGGCGAGGTCTTCGACGGCACCCGGATCGTCCTGGAGGACCTGGCCGAGGAGAACGAGCTGGTGGTGGACGCGCAGTGCGCCTACTCCCGGACCGGTGAGGGCCTGCACCGCTTCGTCGACCCCGAGGACGGCGAGGTCTACCTCTACACGCAGTACGAGCCGGCCGACTCCCGCCGGGTCTTCGCCAACTTCGAGCAGCCGGACCTCAAGGCGCCGTTCCGCTTCGAGGTGCGGGCGCCCGAGGGGTGGCCGGTGTGGAGCAACGGTGCCGGTGAACTCGCCGACGGTGTCTGGCGGTTCGCGGAGACCAAGCCGATCTCGACGTACATCACGTGCGTGGTGGCGGGCCCGTACCACTACGTGACGGACTCGTACACGCGCACGCTGCCCGACGGCACGGTCCTCGACATCCCGCTGGGCGCCCTGTGCCGCAAGGGTCTCGCCCCGTACTTCGACACCGACGACGTCTTCCTGGTCACCAAGCAGGGCCTGGACTTCTTCCACGACCACTTCGACTTCCCGTACCCGTTCGGGAAGTACGACCAGGCGTTCGTGCCCGAGTACAACCTGGGCGCGATGGAGAACCCGGGTCTGGTGACCTTCCGGGAGGAGTACATCTTCCGGGGCAAGGTGACCCAGGCGTCGTACGAGGCCCGGGCCAACGTGATCCTGCACGAGATGGCGCACATGTGGTTCGGCGACCTGGTCACCATGGTGTGGTGGGACGACCTGTGGCTGAAGGAGTCCTTCGCCGACTTCATGGGCACCTTCGCGAACGTCGGCGCGACCCGCTTCACGCACGCCTGGACCACCTTCGCCAACCGCCGCAAGGCCTGGGCGTACCGTGCCGACCAGCTGCCCTCCACGCACCCGGTCACGGCCGACATCCGCGACCTCGAGGACGCCAAGCTCAACTTCGACGGCATCACGTACGCGAAGGGGGCGAGCGTGCTGAAGCAGCTCGTCGCGTACGCCGGCCAGGACGCGTTCCTGGAGGGCGCCCGCCGCTACTTCAAGCGCCACGCGTACGGCAACACCCGGCTCGGCGACCTGCTGGCGGTGCTGGAGGAGACCAGCGGCCGGGACATGACCGGCTGGGCGGGCAAGTGGCTCCAGACGGCGGGCGTGAACTCGCTGACCCCGCAGGTGCTGCTGGCCGCCGACGGGCGGATCGACGAGCTGGCGGTGGTGCAGGAGGCGGCGGAGTCCCACCCGGAACTGCGCCCGCACCGGGTGGCGATCGGCCTGTACCGCCTTCAGGACGGCTCGCTGGTGCGGTACGCGCGCGCCGAGGCGGACGTCGACGGCCCGCGCACGGTGATCGCCGAGCTGGCCGGGGCCGAGGCGCCGGAGCTGGTGCTGGTCAACGACGACGACCTGACGTACTGCAAGATCCGTTTCGACGACACCTCGCTGGCCACCCTCCGGGACCGGCTGGGCGTCCTGACCGACCCGCTGGCGCGGGCCCTGTGCTGGTCGGCGCTGTGGAACCTGACCCGGGACGGGCTGCTGCCCGCGCGGGACTTCGTCGACCTGGTGCTGCGGTTCGCGGGCCGCGAGTCGGACATCGGCGTGCTCCAGATGCTCCAGGCGTGGGCCGAGTCCGCGCTGGTGCACTACGTGGCGCCGCGGTGGCGGGAGGCGGCCGGGCGGCGGCTGGCCGAGGGTGCCCTGCGGGAGCTGCGGCAGGCGGCGCCGGGCAGTGAGCACCAGCTGGCCTGGGCGCGGTTCTTCGCGTCGACGGCGGCGGACGGGTCCGACCTGCTCCTGCTCCAGGAGCTGCTGGCCGGCACGGTGACGATCGACGGCCTGGACGTCGACCAGGAACTGCGCTGGGCGTTCCTCGAACCCCTCGCCGCGCACGGTGCGGCCGACGAGTCGGTGCTGGCCGCCGAACTGACCCGGGACGACACCGCGTCCGGCAGGCGCCACCAGGTGCGCTGTCTGGCCGCCCGCCCCTCGGCGGCCGTCAAGGCGCAGGCGTGGGCGCAGGTCGTGGAGTCGCAGGCGCTGTCCAACGCGCTGGTGGAGGCGACCATCACGGGCTTCGCCCAGCCGTCCCGGCGGGACCTGCTCGCGCCGTACGCCGAGAAGTACTTCGAGGCGATCGCGAGGGTCTGGGAGGACCGTTCGATCCAGATCGGCATGGACGTGGTGCGCGGCCTGTACCCCTCGCTCCAGGACCGCCCGGAGACGCTGGAGGCGACGGACGCCTGGCTGGCGGCGCACGCGGACGCGCCCCCGGCGCTGCGCCGGCTGGTCCTGGAGGCCCGGGACGACCTGGCGCGGGCGCTGCGCGGACAGGAGTGCGACGCGCGGGCCGTCGGCGCCTTCGAGAGCTGATCTTTGGCCAACGGTTGCCCGCCAGGTGACCGTTACGCAATTCAGTCAATCATGCCCGTAACCCCTGGTCCCCACCCATCCGGACCAGGGGTTTTCGCCGCCTACTCGGCACCCGAACACCCGTCCTTTAGTCCCGTGTTGTCCGCATTCATCGACGAACGTGTAACACCGGTTAAGGACGGGTCCGGCCCCGGGAATTCCGAGGCCATGACGCACAACACCCCGCTCTCCCCCCGCCCCCTGCGCCACCTCTCCGACGTCCACCGCCGGGTGCTCACCACGGCCCAGCTCCGCTCCCACGGCGTCCCGGCCACCGAGATCGCCGAACAGTGCCGGCCCGGCGGCCCCTGGCAACAACTCCTCCCGGGCGTGGTCATGCTGCACCCAGGCCCGCCGACCAGCGAGGAACGCCTGCACGGAGCCCTGCTGTTCGCCGCGCGCGAGCCCGCCCCCGGCGTCCCCGTCCAGCCGAGCCCCGACTCCCCCCACCGCCCCGTCTACGCGGACGCGATGATCACCGGCCTGGCGGCGCTGACCCTGCACGGCTTCTCCGCCACCCCGCCCCTGCTCTCCCTGGACCACGTCGACGTCCTGGTCCCCCGGATGCGCCGACTGCGCTCCACCTCCTACGTCCGGGTGCTGCGGACGCCGGCCCTGCCGGTCCCCGAGCCGGTGACGGGCCTGCCGGTCGCCCCGGTCCCGCGCGCCCTCGCGGACGCGGTCGCGGACCTGACCGACGCGGAGGCGGTACGCCGGCTGCTGACCGAGGCGGTGCGCGGCCGGCACTGCGAACCGGCCGCGGTGGTAGGGGAACTGACCCAGGCGAAGCTGCTCTCCCGCCCCCATGTGGTCGACGCGGTGGACTCGCTCGTCGCCGAGGGCCGGGCCATCGCGGAGGACCGCCTCTACCGGATGGTCCAGGAGTACGGCCTCCCCGACCCGGTCTGGAACGTGGATCTGCGGCTGCCCGGCGGCCCGCACCTCGGCGGCCTCGACGCCTACTGGCCCGAGCAGGCGGTCGCCGTCGAACTGGACATGCGCGCCCCGCGCCAGGACGAGGACGCCCTGTGGTCCGAGTACGCCCGCAAGCGCGAGCACCTGGAGCGGCTCGGGATCACGGTGGTGCACGTGACCCCGCGCAAGCTCCGCGAGTCGGCGGAGCAGCAGGCGGCGGTGGTCCGCACGGCCCTGATGGCGGCGGACGACCGCGACCCTGCGGCGTACGTGGTGGTGCTGCCACGGTAGCCGGGGGTGGCCAGGAACGGCCGGGCACCGCGCGGGACCGTCGGTTCGGAGGGGGACCGACGGCCCCGCGCCATGGCATGCCCGGTCCCGGGCGGACGGGGTTTCGCGGGAGGAGGGCTGCTCGTGGCGGGCGGGAGTGAGGCCGTGGGCGGCCAGATGGGCGTCGGCCTCGGTCATGCCGACGACCGACCCGCCGCCTGGCGGGCCCTCGTGGCAGGGCCCTCGTGGCCGGTGCTGCCGGCCGGTGGCGCTCACCCGGTGCTACTGCCCCGTGACGCCCGGGCGGAGTTCGTCGCGTACGTCGGCGGCTACGTGGGCGAGGAGGTCGGCGTAGGCGGCGATCATGCGGGTGCGGCTGAAGCGTTCGCGGCTCGCGGCCAGCGCCGGTGCGAAGGTCTCCCGGTCGGCCACCGCCGCCGACCAGGCGAAGGCGATCGCGTCGGGGTCGAAGGGCGTCACGAAGCCGTGGCCCTCGACGATCGAGGCGCTGTCGCCGACGTCCGTGGTGACCGGTACGGCGCCGCACATCATGCCCTCGATGAGGCAGAGCGGCGCGGCCTCGCCGGAGACGGAGGTGAGGGCGACGACGTCGGAACCGGCGTAGACCGCCTCCATGTCGTGCCGTACGCCGAGCAGGTGGACGCGGTCGCCGAGGGAGGCCCGGTCGGCGCCGAAAGCGATCTCCAGGTCGGCCCAGAGCGCGGGGTTGTCATCGGTCATCCCGGCCCCGCACATGACGACGTGCCCGCCGCCCTCACGGGCCAGCCACGCCCGCGCCGCCCGCAGGAACAGCGGAACGTTCTTCATGCCGGCGTAGCGGGCGGCGAAGACGACGACGGGGGTGTCGGGGGCGCCCGCGGGGATGCCGAGGGACTCGCGGAAGGCGAGCCGTACCGCCGCGTCGGGGCGGAAGCGGAGCAGGTCGACGCCGTTCGGGATGACGTGCAGCAGCTCACCGGGGATCCCGGCGGCCTCGTAGGCGTCCCGGGTGGACTCGGCGCAGCACACGCAGGCGACGACCTTGCCGTCGGCGATGGCGGTCCTGAGCTCGTCCAGCGCCGGGCCCTGGTTCTCCGGGTCGGACCGGTGCAGGCAGACGACGACCGGGCGCCGGGGCAGACCCCCCTGGTTGAGGAGCGCCAGCGGCTGCTCCTTCAGCGACAGGATGACGTCCGCGCCGGCCATGGCCCGGGCGGTGTCGGCCAGCTCGGGCCCGCTGAAAACCGACGCCGCGACCGTGCCGTCCACGAGCCCCGCGGTGCGGCCCAGGGAGGTGACGTCGATGCCGCCGGCGGTGAGGGCGCGGTAGCAGGCGTCGTCCTCCATGCGCTGGGTGGTGGCTTCCCGGTGGACCTCACCGTGCAGACTCAGCACGCGGTGCCACTGCTGTCCGCCCTCGACCAGGCCCAGCAGCACATCGCTGTGCACGATCCGGGCTCCCCCGGAGAAGAATCCCTCGTAGACCGAGAGCACACGAAGTCCGAGCCGAGCGCTCACACGACCACCAGCCTTGCACCAGATCGAGCCATCCCCGGGAACCTCGGGTTAGCCGATATGAGGCGGTACGGATGTTTCATTCGGATGAACGGCACGTCTCGCGCCGGAGTCGTCTGCGTTTACACGGTGAGTGCCGGAACCGCTACCGCGCACACCTCCCCGAAACCCCCGTCGGCACCCTCCTGACCTGCTGCTTCACGGTTGAGCGTGGAGGCGGTGGCAGGGGCGGTGGGGGCGGGTCCGTCGGCAAAGAATCGGCAAGCGCGGCGCCGGAACGTACGACGGTGTCAGCGTTCCTTCCGGTGGGTGTGGAGGCGGGCGGCCTGGCGGGTCAGGTGGTCTCGCTCGGCGAGGTTCGGGGCCTTGCGGGCCGCCTCGGCGTACAGACGTGCCGCCGTCACCGGGTCGCCGTCGCGTTCGTGCAGGTGGGCGGCGACCGCGGTGTGCCGGGGCAGGTCGTCGTCCAGTTCGGCGAGGGCCGCGAGACCGGCGCGCGGTCCGTCGGCCTCGCCGACGGCGACCGCGCGGTTGAGGCGGACGACGGGGCTGTCGGTGAGACGGGTGAGTTCGTCGTACCACTCGACGATCTGCACCCAGTCGGTCTCCGCGGCGGTGGGCGCGTCCGCGTGCAGGGCGGCGATGGCGGCCTGCGCCTGGAACTCGCCGAGGCGGTCGCGGGCCAGCGCCGACTGGAGGATTCCGACGCCCTCGGCGATCAGGCGGGTGTCCCAGCGGCCGCGGTCCTGCTCGGCGAGGGGGACCAGGCTGCCGTCGGGCGCGGTCCGGGCGGCCCGCCTGGCGTGGTGGAGGAGCATCAGGGCGAGCAGCCCGGCCACCTCCGGGTGGTCGACCTGGGCCGCCAGCTGACGGGTCAGCCGGATCGCCTCGGCGGCGAGGTCGACGTCCCCGGAGTAGCCCTCGTTGAAGACCAGGTAGAGGACGCGCAGCACGGTGTCGACGTCGCCGGGCCGGTCGAACCGCACGCCGGAGACGGTGCGCTTGGCCCGGCTGATCCGCTGCGCCATGGTCGCCTCGGGCACCAGGTAGGCCTGGGCGATCTGCCGGGTGGTGAGACCGCCGACGGCGCGCAGGGTGAGCGCCACCGCGGACGACGGGGTGAGCGAGGGGTGGGCGCACAGGAAGTACAGCTGGAGCGTGTCGTCCGCGTCGGGCGCGGGGCCGGGGGCCGGTTCCTCCTCGACGCGGTCCTCGCGACGGCGCCGGGCGGCGTCCGCGCGGGTCGCGTCGAGGAACTTGCGCCACGCCACGGTGACCAGCCAGCCCTTCACGTCCCGCGGCGGGTCGGCCGGCCAGCCGCGGACCGCCTCGACGAGGGCGTCCTGCACGGCGTCCTCGGCCGCCGCGAAGTCGGCTCCGCGGCGGACGAGGATCGTGAGCACACCCGGGGTGAGGCGGCGCAGCAGTGCCTCGTCCATCGGTGCGGTCACTCCGTGATGGTGGGCGGGGCGGCCAGGAACCGCCGGACCTCCAGCCACTCGTGGATGGGCCGGCCGCCCGCCCCGGGGGCGGCCGACAGTTCCCCGGCCAGTTCGACGGCGCGTTCGTGGGTGTCGACGTCGATGATCATCCAGCCGGCGATGAGGTCCTTCGTCTCGGCGAACGGTCCGTCGGTGACCGGCGGGCGGCCCTCGCCGTCGTAGCGGACCCACTCGCCCTCGGGGGCCAGCCCCTGGCCGTCGACGAACTCGCCGCTCTTCTCCAGCCGGGCCGCGAAGTCGTGCATGTACTGCATGTGGGCGGAGACCTCCTCCGGGGTCCACCGGTCCATCGGCACGTTGTTCACCGGGGCCGGGGCGCCGCGGTAGTGCTTCAGCAGCAGGTACTTGGCCATGGCGGTTCTCCTCGGTACGGGTGCGGCCCATTGTGGCCGCGTTCACCCCTGGGACGGAGCCGCCCGCCGGTTCTCGACATCGCCGCAGAAGTTTTTTTACGAGGTGTCCCTGCCGCTCCGCGGATGTCAGCCCTTCTTGAGGACCAGCTCGGTGTTGCGGTCCGACGCGGCGCCGCCCAGGGCCTTGCTGGAGCCGGGGGCGTTGAAGGCCAGCTCGCGGTAGAGGGCGGCGAGGCCGGTCTGGGAGAGGTCGGTGAAGTCGGTGCGGTGCGGGGCCGCCGACTCGATCAGCGTGGTGAACAGCGAGACCGTGCCGTCCTTGTTGTCCACCAGCTCCACCACCCGGGCGAGTTGCGGGTGGTCCACGTGCGAGGCGGTGGTGATCTCCCAGAAGGACGTGCCGTTGGACGCCTTGTGCGGGGTGATGAGGTTGCGGTGGATGTGGCCGTTGACCCAGGCCATGACGTTGGCGTGCCGGTTGAGCAGGGTGACCAGCTCGGCGCCGGTGTGGCGGCGGTCGCCCGGGTGGGCCGGGTCGGGGCGGGTGTTGGTCATCGTCTGGCTGGTGTGGTGGCTGAAGACGACCGCGTAGGAGTCCTTGTTCTCCGTCAGGGTCCGTTCCAGCCAGTTCAGCTGGGTCGTCCCGATGGAACCGTCGTAGTGGCCGCCCGCGTCCGTCGTGTCCAGGCTGATGCCGATGACGTCCTCGGAGATGCGGAAGGCGTAGTACTGGGTGCCCGCCGCGAGGTTCGCGGACGAGTAGCCGTGCCCGACCGGGCCGAGGCCCTGGTGGGCGGGGTCCAGATGGGCCTTGAGGTAGTCCGCGGACGTGTACGGGGCCCGTTTCTCGTCCGCCGTCACCGACCGCGCCGACCTGGCGTGGGCCTTCAGGAAGTCGCGGTAGCCGCTGCCCTTGGGGTCCTGTGCCTTGCGAATGGAGTCCTGGAGCTTCTTGGCCTCGGCGTCGGTCACCGTCATCAGCTTCTTGCCGCCGATGGCCGCGGCCGCGAGGTACGGGTCGGCGTGCGAGCCGAAGCAGCCGAGCGGCAGGGCGTCGTGGTTGCCGACGGTGGAGTACCAGGGCAGGTTGAGGCCGGGGCTCTGCACCTCGCGGATCGCCGCGGCGAGGAAGCCCGCGAGGTGCGGGAAGCCGGCCGCCTTGTCGGAGTCGCGGACGGTGGAGTCGGCCTGCCAGTACATCTTCAGACCGGAGTTCTGCACCCCCTCGTAGTGCCTGGGGTCCCCGCTGTTGGGGGTCATCCGGCCGCCGCTCATCACCTTCATGAACCACTCCAGTTCGGAGTGGGCGTTGTTGTCGGTGTTGTCGCCGGTCGTCATCACGAAGTGCAGCGGGGAGCCGGTGGCCGGGGCGCCGCGCAGCGCGTTGACGCGCTCCACCAGCGAGATCGCGCCGGGCACGGTGAGCGCCTCGTGCGGGCGCCAGGCGTGCCGGTCGTGGGCGCGCAGGTACTCGAGACGCAGCGGGTGCTGGACGTCCATCAGGTGCAGGTCGGTGAACTGCACGAACGCGGCCAGTGCGGTACGGCGGCCGGCCCGGCCGCTCTTGGCGGCGGCCAGGTCGGAGCGCACCACCCGCGACCAGCCGGCGCCGTCACCGAGCCGCCGGTAGCCGGAGCTGTTGCGGGGCGCGGCGACGGAGGCGAGCGTGGTGCCCTTGGTGTACGGCGCGAGGGGCGGCGCGGCGGCCTTGCGGCCCTCGGCGACCGGCTGCTGCTCCCCGGTGACGGCGGGGCGGGCCGCGCTGTCGGTGGGGTGCAGGGCGAGGCCGACGCCCGCGGAGAGCGAGACGGCTCCGGCGGCGGCGAGGACGGTACGGCGGTTGATCTCCGGTGTCTCGCGGCCCTTGTGGGCCGCGGAGGTGGCGACAGAGCGTGTGCGCGACATGGCGCGATCTCCCCGAGTACGAACGCGTCGGCAGTGGTCGCGGGCGGTCGCTTCCGCGAACTTCCCGCTCACTGTGGATCGTTGGCACCGGGAATGACCTGCGCGTGAACACGGCGGCAACGCGCAGCGCCGATCACCGTACGTGGATCAGGGGAGGTGGGGACCGGTCATGGACCGGATCGCGGGTGGCCTGGGTCCGGCCACTCGGTGTTCATCTGCCGGGGTAGGGGACGGGCTCCGGCGCTCACGACTGCTCTTCTGCAAACCGCCCCGCCGCCGGCTTCTCCCGCCACAGCCGCAGGGCCACGTCGATCAGCCGGACGCGTTTGAGGTCCGGTACGGCGTCCAGGTCGTGCCAGGCGGCCATGTCGGTGGAGCCGTTCACCTCGTGCGTGAGCTCGCCGCCGACGATCTCACCGCTGTAGATGATCCGCACGCCGTGGTGGTCGGTGGCGCGGGACAGCAGGGTGCCGGGGGTGAAGCGCTGGTGGAAGGAGTCGATGCCGAGCAGGCCGGTCACCTCGATGCGGTAGCCGGTCTCCTCCATCAGCTCACGGCGGACGGTGTCGTAGGGGTCCTCGCCGTGGTCCATGCCGCCGCCGGGCAGGACCCATTCGGGGGTGCCGTCGGCGGCCGGGGACCGGGCGAGCAGGATCTGTCCGTCACGGACGCACACGGCGTAGGCCGCCACCCTCAGCTTCTCGCGCACATCGGCACGGTAGGGCCCGCGTCCGGCGGTGGCCACCGGGTTTTCCCCCACGACAGGGCCATTACCGGGACCTGTCGCAGGTCAGGGTGCGGGACGCGGGCAGGTCGCGGAGGATCCGGGCCCGCTCCGGCGCGATCTGCGCCTCCCCCACGGCGTAATGGTCGGGCACCTGCTGTCCGACCCTGATGCCGACGAGGAGGCGGACCCCTGCGTGGATCCGCGTGCCGGTGCCGGGCGCGAGCGGGAACTGCACCTCCCCGGCGGTCTTCGCCGGCTTGTACGCGCGGGTCACGCGCAGGGTGACGCGTTCCCCGCCGGAGTGCGGGATCTCGTGCACGGCGGTCACCGTGCCCTCGACGACCAGGCGGGCGCAGGCGAGGTAGCCGGGGCCGGTGGTGTGCTCGGGGCTCCCCGCCGGACCGGACGCGCTGCCGGCCGCCTTGTCGGAGGCGCCGTTCGACATCGCGCCCGAACCGCCGTTCGCCGCGAGCCAGC
This sequence comes from Streptomyces sp. NPDC007162, assembly GCF_040634175.1. Lineage (NCBI taxonomy): Bacteria > Bacillati > Actinomycetota > Actinomycetes > Kitasatosporales > Streptomycetaceae > Streptomyces > Streptomyces sp. NPDC007162. The sequence goes on along the minus strand of NZ_JBEYFC010000026.1, from coordinate 23,955 downwards.
CGATGCCGAACACGGCCGAGGCGAACGCGGCGGCGACGGCACCGGCGAGACCGAGGGCGCGGACGCCGGGGTGCCGCAGGGGACGGCGGCGCCCGACCGGGTGCGCCCGCACCTGCGCGGGCGGCGACCCGGCGAGGGCGTCGCCCACGATCCCGAGCTGCGCGCGCAGGAGGGCCACGTCGGCGGCGGCGGCACGGTACTCGTCCAGGAAGGCGGGGTCGGCACGCCGAGCCTCGGTGAGCGGCTCGTCCAGAAGAACGGCAGACAGAGCATCCCCCTCCACCCCCGACTCACCACACCCACCGTTCGACTCCCCGTCGCCCCGATCTTCGCCCGGGCCCTCGTCACCCCGATTCTGGTTGTCGGGGTGGGGCGGGGGTTCGGTGTCGTCGGGGCCGGGGCCCTGGGGGTGGGCGTCGTATCGTTCCGGGCCGTCGTGTTCGGCGGGCATGGTCACACCACCTCGTCCTCGTGCAGGCGGGCGCGCAGGGCCCGTACCGCCGTGTGCAGCCGGCTCTTGACCGTGCCCTCGGGGATGCCGAGTTCCTCGGCTATCCCGCGGACCGGCAGGTCGGCGTAGAAGCGCAGGACGAGGATCTGGCGCTGGGCGTCCGGCAGTTCGTCCAGGCCGCGGGCGACGGCGACGGAGAGCACTCTGCTGTCCTCGCCCACGGCGTGGTCGGGCTGGCGGAGGGCGGCCAGCCGTTCGCCGAGGCGCTCCTGGCGGCGCTTGGCGCGATGCCAGTCCATGGCGAGGTTGGAGGCGACCACCGCCGCCCACGCCGAGACGTCCCGCGGTGCCTCCTGACCGCCCGCGGCCCGCTCCAGCAACCGCAGGCGTACCTGCTGTACCCCGTCCGGCAGGTCCGCCTGCGGCACCCCGCCCAGCGCGAGCACCGCCCGCACCCGGCGCTCCTGGTCCGCGTCCAGGGGATCACCGTGCGGGACCCCCTGGACGCGCCGGGCCCTTCTGCGCAGCACGACCCACCCCCTCACCGCGTTTCCCCTACGACGCCACGGCCCCCGGAAACGTTCGGCCGGCGGCCGGATTTCTTTTTCCGAGGCGTACGTCACACCGCCGCGCGGCGCAGCACAGCTTGCGGCACGTCGGCCACGTGGAGGTAATTTCTGCAGCTCAGCACGGGTGCGAGCGGGAGTTCCACGGGCCGGGTGGTCCGGTCGGCGGGCATGGCGCGCAAAGAATTGGACAGGCTGACCCGGGTCGGCCGCATGATGGAAAGGCCGCAGACACACGTCAACGCATTCAAAGGGAGTCACCGTGAGGGTCGGAATCGTCGGAGCCACCGGTCAGGTCGGCACGGTCATGCGCAGGATCCTCACGGAGCGCGCCTTCCCCGTGACCGAGCTGCGCCTGTTCGCCTCGGCGCGCTCCGCCGGGACCGTGCTCGACGGTGTGACGGTGGAGGACGCGGCGACCGCCGACTACACCGGCCTCGACATCGTGCTGTTCTCCGCGGGCGGGGCCACCTCGAAGGCGCTGGCCGAAAAGGTCGCCTCGCAGGGCGCCGTCGTGATCGACAACTCCTCCGCCTGGCGCAAGGACCCCGAGGTCCCGCTGGTCGTCTCCGAGGTCAACCCGCACGCGATCGGGAACCGCCCCAAGGGCATCATCGCCAACCCGAACTGCACCACGATGGCCGCGATGCCGGTCCTGAAGGTGCTGGACCGGGAGGCGGGCCTCGAGGCGCTGGTCGCCACCACCTACCAGGCCGTCTCCGGCTCCGGTCTCGCGGGCGTCGCCGAGCTGCACGGCCAGGTGCAGAAGGTGGCCGCCGACGCGGAGAAGCTGACGCACGACGGCGGGGCGGTCGACTTCCCCGAGCCGCAGGTCTACAAGCGTCCCATCGCCTTCAACGTGCTGCCCTTCGCCGGCAACCTCGTCGACGACGGTCTGAACGAGACCGACGAGGAGCAGAAGCTGCGCAACGAGTCCCGCAAGATCCTGGAGCTCCCGGAGCTGAAGGTCTCCGGCACCTGCGTGCGCGTCCCGGTCTTCTCCGGGCACTCGCTCCAGCTCAACGCGCGGTTCGCCCGGCCGATCTCGCCCGAGCGGGCGACCGAGCTGCTGTCCGACGCGCCGGGTGTCGAGCTGTCCGACATCCCGACCCCGCTGCAGGCCGCCGGCCAGGACCCCTCGTACGTGGGCCGGATCCGCCGCGACGAGACCGTGGCGAACGGGCTCGCGCTGTTCGTCTCCAACGACAACCTCCGCAAGGGTGCCGCGCTGAACGCCGTGCAGATCGCGGAGCTGGTGGCGGCGGAGCTGTCCGGGCAGTGAGGCCGCCCGAACGGGTGCCGCGGTCCGCCGTCGTGCGGCTGCGGCACCGTGCACGGCGAGGGCGCTGACTAGCAATCTCTCGGGTTTTCCCTCGACGCCCCGGGCACTGTCCCATGGAAGGATGGCGCAACCCACACATAACGAGGAGATGACCGCGTGCCTGGCACAAACCTGACTCGCGAAGAGGCGCAGCAGCGGGCGAAGCTGCTCACCGTTGACTCGTACGAGATCGATCTCGACCTCTCCGGCGCGCAGGAGGGCGGAACCTACAGGTCCGTGACCACGGTGCGCTTCGACGTCGCCGAGAACGGCGCCGCTTCCTTCATCGACCTGGTGGCCCCGGCGGTCCACGAGGTCACCCTCAACGGCGACACGCTCGATCCTGCGGAGGTCTTCGCGGACTCCCGGATCGCGCTGCCGGGCCTGCTGGCGGGCCGCAACATCCTGCGGGTGGTCGCGGACTGCGCGTACACCAACACGGGCGAGGGCCTGCACCGGTTCGTCGACCCGGTCGACGAACAGGCGTACCTCTACACCCAGTTCGAGGTGCCGGACGCCCGCCGGGTCTTCGCCTCCTTCGAGCAGCCGGACCTGAAGGCGACCTTCCAGTTCACCGTGAAGGCGCCCGCAGGCTGGACCGTGATCTCCAACTCGCCGACGCCCGAGCCCAAGGACGACACCTGGGTCTTCGAGCCGACGCCGCGCATCTCGTCGTACATCACGGCGCTGATCGTCGGCCCGTACCACTCGGTGCACAGCGTGTACGAGAAGGACGGGCAGAGCGTGCCGCTGGGCATCTACTGCCGTCCGTCGCTCGCCGAGTTCCTCGACTCGGACGCGATCTTCGAGGTGACCCGGCAGGGCTTCGACTGGTTCCAGGAGAAGTTCGACTACGCGTACCCCTTCAAGAAGTACGACCAGCTGTTCGTGCCGGAGTTCAACGCGGGCGCGATGGAGAACGCGGGCGCGGTGACCATCCGCGACCAGTACGTCTTCCGGTCCAAGGTGACCGACGCGGCGTACGAGACGCGTGCCGAGACCATCCTGCACGAGCTGGCCCACATGTGGTTCGGCGACCTGGTCACCATGGAGTGGTGGAACGACCTGTGGCTGAACGAGTCGTTCGCCACCTACACGTCCATCGCCTGCCAGGCGTACGCGCCCGAGTCGCGCTGGCCGCACTCGTGGACCACCTTCGCCAACTCCATGAAGACCTGGGCCTACCGGCAGGACCAGCTGCCCTCCACGCACCCGATCATGGCCGAGATCCGGGATCTCGACGACGTGCTGGTCAACTTCGACGGCATCACGTACGCCAAGGGCGCCTCCGTCCTCAAGCAGCTCGTCGCCTACGTCGGCATGGACGAGTTCTTCCAGGGCGTGCAGGCGTACTTCAAGCGGCACGCGTACGGCAACACGCGCCTGTCCGACCTGCTGGGCGCCCTGGAGGAGACCTCCGGACGCGACCTGAGCACCTGGTCGAAGAAGTGGCTCCAGACGGCCGGGATCAACATCCTGCGCCCGGAGGTCGAGACGGACGCCGACGGTGTCGTCACCTCGTTCGCCGTCCGCCAGGAGGCCCCGGCGCTGCCGGCCGGCGCCAAGGGAGAGCCGACGCTGCGTCCGCACCGGATCGCGATCGGCCTGTACGAACTCGACGACGAGACCGGCAAGCTGGTCCGCGAGGACCGCGTCGAGCTGGACGTGGACGGCGAGCTGACCGCCGTACCGCAGCTGGCCGGCCGGCGCCGCCCCGCGGTGTTCCTGCTCAACGACGACGACCTGTCGTACGCCAAGGTCCGCCTCGACGAGGAGTCCCTGCGCTTCGTCACCGAGCACCTCGGCGACTTCGAGTCCTCGCTGCCCCGCGCGCTGTGCTGGGCGTCGGCCTGGGACATGACCCGGGACGCCGAACTGCCCGCCCGCGACTACCTGTCCCTCGTCCTGTCGGGCATCGGCAAGGAGTCCGACATCGGTGTCGTCCAGTCGCTGCACCGGCAGGTGAAGCTGGCCGTCGAGCTGTACGCCGACCCGACCGCCCGCGAGGCCCTGCTCACCCGCTGGACCGACGCCACCCTGGCCCACCTGCGGTCCGCCGCGCCGGGCAGCGACCACCAGCTGGCCTGGGCCCGCGCCTTCGCGGCCACCGCCCGGACGCCGGAGCAGGTGGACCTGCTGGACGCCCTGCTGGACGGTGCGACGACGATCGAGGGCCTGGCTGTCGACACGGAGCTGCGCTGGGCGTTCGTGGAGCGGCTGGCGGCCGTCGGACACTACGACGAGGAGGACGTCGCGGCCGAGTACGAGCGGGACCGGACCGCCGCCGGTGAGCGCCACGCGGCCACCGCCCGCGCCGCCCGGCCGACCGAGGAGGCGAAGGCCGAGGCGTGGGCGTCGGTCATCGACTCCGACAAACTGCCGAACGCCGTCCAGGAGGCGGTGATCAACGGCTTCGTCCAGACCGACCAGCGTGAGCTGCTGGCCCCGTACACCGACAAGTACTTCGAGATCCTGAAGTCGGTGTGGGACTCCCGCTCGCACGAGATCGCCCAGCAGATCGCGATCGGTCTCTACCCGTCCCTCCAGGTCTCCCAGGAGACCCTCGCCAAGACGGACGCCTGGCTGGCCTCGGCCCAGCCGAACGCGGCCCTGGCCCGGCTGGTCTCGGAGTCCCGCGCGGGCGTCGAGCGCGCCCTGAGGGCCCAGGCGGCGGACGCGGCCGCGCAGTAGGCGGTACGACGCGGAGGGCGCCCGTGCTCGGCACCGGGCGCCCTCTTGCGGTTCCTCCCGGGGTGCGTGTGTTCCGCTCCGTATCACCCAGGCCGGTTGAGTACCCGTGCTCAGGCCCGGGGTGCCCGTCCGTTGCGAGCATCGGTGCAACCGAGGCACTCAGAGAGTGGAGAACCCGTCATGTCCCGTCGTGTCGCCCTGTCCGTCGTCGCCAGTGCCGTCGTGCTCGTGGGCGCCGGAGCCTTCGCCGTCGCCCACGCCGGGGACCAGCCGCCGGCCCTGACCCACAGCACCGCCCGGTACACCGCCCCCGGGAAGGGTCACGGCGGCTCGCTCTCCTTCACCACCGAGGTCACCGCGGCCTCCGGGGTGCGGAGCCTGAAGGTGCTGGCCTGGCCGGAGAAGTCCGAGCTCGCGCACAAGCTGCCGACCGCCCGGGAGATGGCCGAGGTGGAGTCGGCGACCTGCACGCCGGCCGGCGGGCACACCGTGCGCTGCGGGTACCGGGCGGATGTGTCGGCCGTCGACGCCGCGTCCTCCCCGCGGGGCGTCTGGCACGTCGCCGTGCTCGCCACCGCGAAGGACGGCAGCACCACCCTGGACCACCGGGCGGCGGACTTCACTGTGCGCTGAGCCGGGCCGGGGCTCCTCAGCCCACGTGGGCGGCCAGCGCCTTTTCGAGGTCCGCCGGCCCCGCGTTCTCGGCCGCCCAGGCCGCGTAGCCGTCGGGGCGCACCAGGAGGGTCGTCCGGCGGCCGCTCCTCCAGTGGGCCGCGGCCAGCCGGTCCGCCCGCGCCGGGTCCACGTCGTACGGACCCGGGGTGACCAGGACGAACCGGCCCCCGCGCAGGGCCTCGTACAGACGGCCGCCGCCGGCCAGCGCGAGGTCGGGGACACGGACGCCGGTGAGGGGGTGGGCGCCCCTCGGCGCGGGGTACCGGTAGCCGATGCCGGTGACCTGGCCGATCGCCCGGCGGCGGGCCGGGGCGAGGTGGCTCAGGGCGGTCGCGAGCGCGGCGCGCACCTGCAGTTGCCAGCCCTTGGCCATCGCCAGCCGGACGATCGCGCCGCTGCTGCGCAGGACCGTCCTGCCGACGGGGTGGCGTTCGCTCTGGTAGGTGTCGAGCAGGGCGGGGGCCGCGTGGCCGTGCAGGACGGCGGCGAGCTTCCAGCTCAGGTTGGCCGCGTCCTGGAGGCCGGTGTTCATGCCCTGGCCGCCTGCCGGGGTGTGCACGTGCGCGGCGTCGCCCGCCAGGAAGACCCGGCCGACCCGGTAGTGGGGCACCTGGCGCTCGTCGCTGTGGAAGCGGGACATCCAGCGGGGGTCGTGCATCCCGTAGTCCCGGCCCAGCGCCAGCCTGGTGATCTCCTTGATCTCGTCGAGGCCGACCGGCTCGTGGTCGGGGACGTCGCGGCCGCGGTGCCAGCAGATGACCCGGTGGTAGCCGTCGCCGAAGGGCGCCAGGAACGCGAACGCGTCCCCCACCGCGCCGGCCGTGAGCACCGTCTCGGGCTGCTCCGCGAGCAGCACGTCGGCGAGGACGACGGACCGGATCGCCGACCGCCCCGGGAACGGCATCCCGACCGCCTCCCGCACCGCGCTGCGCATCCCGTCGGCACCGACGACGTACGCGGCGCGCAGGCTGCCGGCGCCCTCGATGCGCACGGTCACCCCGTCGGCGTCCTGGGTCAGCCCGGTCACCTCGGACTCGTGGCGGAAGTCGACGCCCGCCGCCACCGCCCGGCGCTCCAGCACCTTCTCGACCTCGTACTGCGGGAGGACGAGGACGTGGTCGAAGCGGGAGGGGAGGGTTCCGAGGTCGAGGGTGAGGCCGTCGAAGAGGTCGAGGCGGGTGATGGGGCGGCCGACCGCCTCCAGTTCGTCGGCGACGCTCCGCGACACAGGCGCGCGCGCAGCGCGTCCGTCGAGGGTGGTGGTGGGCGACGGGCGGGCGTCGAGCTGCTCCAGGGCGCGGGCGTGCAGGACGAAGGCGCGGGAGAGGTTGCTGATGCCGTGGGGGCGCTTTTCTAGGACGGTGACCGGGATGCCGGCGTCGGCGAGGTCACCGGCCAGGAGGAGGCCGGTGGGGCCGGATCCGACGACGATCACGCGGGCGGTGCCACTGGTGCCGTTCATGAGGGCCTCCTTGGTGCCGACGCTTGTGGGCCTACGAACGTTGACCTACGAGCGTTGACCTACGGCCGTCGGCCAACGAGTGTTGGCCAACGACCGTAGGTCAACGCTTGTTGGCAACCCTAGGCCGGACACCCCGCGAAGTCAACACTTGTTGGCCCACGACTGTTGGCCTACGCTCGTTGGCATGACCGGCACTCCCAGTAGAAACACAGAACCCGCGAGCAGCCCGCCGACGCGCCGCTCCGACGTCAGCCGCGCCGCGATCCTGGCCGCCGCGCGCGAGCGCTTCGCCACCGACGGCTACGAGCGCGCCACCATCCGCGCCATCGCCGGGGACGCGCGCATCGACCCCTCCATGGTCATGCGCTACTTCGGCAACAAGGACGGCCTGTTCGCCGCGGCCGTCACGCTCGACCTGCGGATGCCGGACCTCTCCGGGGTGCCGCGCGACGAGGTGGGGCGCGCGCTGGTGGGCCACTTCCTGGCCCTCTGGGAGGCGAACGAGGAACTCACCGCGGTGCTGCGGGTCGGCGTCACCAACAAGGCGGGGGCCGAGCGGCTGCAGGGCATCTTCCGGGAGCAGGTGGTGCCGGTGGCCCAGCGGGTGTGCCCGGACCCCGAGCAGGTGCGGACGCGGGCGGGACTGTGCGCCGCGCAGTTGCTGGGGCTCGCCCTCACTCGCTACGTGCTGCGGCTGCCCCCGGTCGTGGAGCTCGACCGGTCGGAGATCCTGGCGTGGCTCGGGCCGGCCGTGCAGCGGTATCTGACCGCGCCGAGCCCCTGAGGGACGCGCCGAGGGCGCCGGTCGGCCTCCGTACGCACCGTTGCGGTCCGTGCGGAGGGCGACCGGCGCCCTCGGTGAAGAAGCGGAGAAGTGGTGCGGCGGAGGTCAGACCTTCGCCTTGGCCTTCGTCGAGCCGGGCTTGACGACCCGGACCGTGGACTTGTCCAGCACCATCACCAGGCCGGCGATGATCCCGAACAGCACGAGCGGGGTCAGGACGTAGAGGCCCAGCGTCTCGATGACGCTCAGGCCCTTGCCGGGGTCGTCGCCGTCGTCACGCGTGAGCGCGAGGGCAGGGGACGACATGAGCAGCATCATCAGCGTCGTACCGGCAGCCAGGGCGCCGGCGCGCAGGGCGTTCTTCTTGTCCACGGTCCCCAAGTTAGCTGGCCCACTTCGGGGGCGCGCGCCCGGGGTCCCCCTAGCCGGCTCCGGGCGCCGGGCCCACCGCCCCGGGACCCGGCGCCTCCCGTCGCCGCGCCCCCGAAGGGGTCTCCCGTCAGCGGTCTCCCGTCAAGCGCCGGTCGGGCCGTCCTCCCGGAGCACGTCGAGCAGCGCCCGTACCCGCTCCGCCCCCTGGAGCTCCTCCAGGGTCACCGGGCGGCCCTTCGGGTCGGCGACGGGCAGGCGCCAGTTCGGGTACTGGTCCCAGGTGCCGGGGAGGTTCTGCGGGCGGCGGTCACCGATGGCGTCCGGGAGCCAGACGCCGATCATGCGGGCCGGGGTGCGGAGCAGGAAGCGGTGGACGGCCCGGATCTCGGCCTCCTCGTCGCCGACGTCGGTCCCGGCGAGCAGGCCGAGGCTGATCAGCAGCGCCAGCCACTCCGCCGTGTCGGCCTTGGCGTCCGCCCGCTCCTGGACCACCGGACGGGTCGACAGGCCCAGCCGGTCGCGGAGTTCGACGTGTTCGCCGGTGAGGCGGGCGGCGGTGGGCGGCAGGTCGTGGGTGGTGGCGGTGGCGAGACAGTCGGCGCGCCAGCGTTCCGGGGGCAGGGGGCGGCCGTCGCCGTCCCAGTCCCGTTCGAACCAGAGGACGGACGTGCCGAGCACCCCGTGGCGCTGGAGCGTCTCGCGGACGCCCGGTTCCACGGTTCCCAGGTCCTCCCCAATCACGACGGCGCCCGCCCGGGTCGCCTCCAGGGCCAGCAGGGCCAGCATGGCCTCGGCGTCGTAGCGGACGTAGGTGCCTTCGGTGGGCGGGCTGCCCGCCGGGACCCACCACAGCCGGAACAGGCCCATCACGTGGTCGATGCGCAGGGCGCCCGCGTACCGGAAGAGGGCGCGCAGGAGATCCCGGTACGGCGCGTACCCGGAGGCGGCGAGACGGTCGGGGCGCCAGGGCGGCAGGCCCCAGTCCTGACCGCGGGCGTTGAAGGCGTCCGGCGGGGCGCCCACGGACATCCCGGCAGCGAAGAAGTCGCGCTGTGCCCAGGCGTCCGCGCCCTGCGGGTGCACGCCGACGGCGAGGTCGTGCACGATCCCGACGGGCATCCCGGCCTCGCGGGCGGCACGCTGGGCGGCGGTGAGCTGGGTGTCGGTGAGCCAGGCCAGCCGGGAGTGGAAGGCGACGCGGTCGGCGAGCCGGGCACGGGCGCGGGCGGTCTCCGGTGAGCGGGGGTCGCGCAGCGGCTCGGGCCAGCGGTGCCAGTCGGAGCCGTGCCGTTCGGCGAGCGCGTACCAGGTGGCGTGGTCCTCCAGGGCCTGGCCCTGTTCGGTGCGGAAGGCGTCGTAGGCGGCCTGCCGGGCGGGGCTGAGCGGTACGGCGGCCACCGCTTCCAGTGCCTCGCGCTTCAGTTCCCACACCGCGTCCCGGTCGATGAGGGCGCCCTGGTCGAGGACGGCGGAGCGCAGGTGCCCGGCGCGGTCCTCGAAGGTGTCCCGCCGGTCGTACTCGGGGACGGACTCCAGCCGCAGGTGGACCGGGTCGGGGAAGCGGCGGGAGGAGGGACGGTAGGGGGACGGGTCGGTGGGGGCGCCGGGTACGGCCGCGTGCAGCGGGTTGACCTGTACGAAACCGGCGCCGGCGGTGCGTGCGGCCCAGTCGGCCAGGTCGGCGAGGTCGCCGAGGTCGCCCATGCCCCAGGAGCGCCGGGAGAGCAGCGAGTAGAGCTGGACGAGGAGTCCGTACGAGCGGGCGGCGGGGGTGGGCAGCCGGTCGGGAGCGACGACGAGGTGGCAGCGGGCGGTGCGGCCGTCGGGCGCGGCGGCGGTCACCTCGTGCACCCCGGGCGGCAGGTCCCGGGTGTCGCCGCGCGTCTGCCCGTCCTCCGTGCGCACCTCGACGCGGGTGCCGGCGGGCAGGCCGAGGTCGATCGCGCCGGTGCCGGCCCAGTGGACGGCGGTCGGCGGCAGCAGCCGTTCGGCGAGCCGGCGCTCGCGGTCGGCGAGGGCGGCGCGGACGGCCCGCGGGCCGCTCGCGTCGACGCCCAGGGCGCCGAGCACGGCGATCACGGCGGAGGGGGAGGCGGGGACCGTACGGTCGGGGGACGGGCTGTAGGAGGTGGCGACACCGTGCAGTTCCGCCAGCCGGGACAGCTCCCCGTCGAGGGGAGTGCCGAGGGCTTCGCTCATCTACAACCCCGGCTCGCTGGTCAGGGGGGCGGCGTCGGCGAGCGGCGGTTCGCTGGTGAGGGGCTCGGCGTCGGGCAGCGGGGGCTCGCTGGTCAGCGGCGCCTGGACCCGGGCGGCCTCGGCGCTGAACACGCACCAGCAGGGTTCCTCCACGGTCTGCACCGGGGGTTTGAACTGGGCCGGGATCGGATGATGAACCGTTGCGGCCACGGTGGCCTCCTTGTCCTGACGTCGGATACCGCGGCGTGTGCCGCGTCAGGGCAGCCCTACCCCGTCGCCGCGAGGCCACTCCCGATGGCCCTCCCCCGCCACGCGAACCGTCCGCGTCCAGGTGATCGATGAAGACGGTGTGAAGCTGTTCCGCCCCACGGGGACGCCCCGGCGCTCGCCGACCTGTACGACCGGCACGCGGGTCGGCTGCACGCACGGCCGGCCGTGCTGCTCGGCGGCCGGCTGCCGGTCTTCGGCTACGTCAGTGCGGTGTGTCTGGGCTCGGCGCCGGCGCGCTGGGCGTCGTGCGCGGCGCACGCGCTGAAGGGCCCCGTGGCTGAGGCCGCGGCCACGGGGATGCGAAAGCCCGGATCGTCAGGCGGAGATGCCGTCGATCCGGGCCAGGGCGTCGTCCGCGCCGTACGGCTGCAAGTACGGCAGCCAGCGCGGGTCCCTATGGCCGGTGCCGATGATGCGCCAGGCCAGGCCGGTGGGCGGGGCCGGCTTGTGCCGCAGCCGCCAGCCGATCTCGACGAGATGTCGGTCGGCTTTGACGTGGTTGCAGCGGCGGCACGACGCCACCACGTTGTCCCAGACGTGCTGACCCCCGCGACTGCGCGGGATGACGTGGTCGACGCTGGTTGCGACGCCACCGCAGTACATGCACCGGCCCCCGTCGCGGGCGAAGAGCGCCCTTCGGGTGAGAGGAACGGGCCCCCGGTAGGGAACCCGTACGAATCGCTTGAGCCGGACCACGCTGGGTGCGGGGACAGTGACGGTTGCGCTGTGCATATAGGCGCCGGAGTCCTCCAAGGCGACTGCCTTGTTCTCCAGGACGAGGACGAGCGCGCGGCGGAGCGGTACGACGCCGAGCGGCTCGTACGACGCGTTGAGGACCAGGACATGCGGCACGGGTGCCTCCTTGGGCGTCGGCGGCGCGTGGCTCGCGCCGGGACGATCTGTGGTCAGTCTCCCCTCTGGGCTGGTGGCCGCGCCACCATGTCCGCGTAACGGGCTGGGAGTGTTTTCGACCACATCGCATTCATCCCCCGGTCGACGCCCTGTTCAAGCGGGCTGTTCAAGCGGGAGTGGGCGCGGTCTCTCTTCGCGTATCGGTCCGGACTCCACACAGTGCCCCGTTAGTGTGGTGTTCCTGCCCGTCCGGTGACCTTTTCGTGACCTTGAACCGCCGTACCTGACCTTGATCGCCGTGCCGGAGGGCAGTACCGCACCGCCTGGAGGTACCCGCCGTGTCCTTGCCCGCCGTCCTACTGGCCGCCGGTACGTCGCCGTCGCCGTCCCCCTCGGGATCGCCGACCCCGGTGGTGCCCACGCTCCAGGACGCCCAGGAGAGCGCCACCAACGCGGCCAGCTGGGTCGAGCAGAACTGGTCGACCTGGCTGGCGATCGGTCTGAAGGTGCTGCTGATCCTGGTGATCGCGGTGGTGCTCAGAAGGGTCGTGCTGCGGGCGATCACCAAACTCATCGACCGGATGAACCGGACGGCCGAGTCCGCGGAGGGCACCACCCTCGGCGGGCTGCTGGTCAACGCCGAGCGGCGGCGGCAGCGGTCGCATGCGATCGGGTCCGTGCTGCGCTCGGTGGCGAGCTTCGTGATCCTGGGCACGGCGGCGCTGACGGTGCTGTCCGCCTTCCAGATCAACCTCGCGCCGCTGCTGGCCTCCGCCGGTGTCGCCGGTGTCGCGATCGGTTTCGGCGCCCGCAACCTGGTCACGGACTTCCTGTCCGGCGTCTTCATGATCCTGGAGGACCAGTACGGCGTCGGCGACACGATCGACGCGGGGGTGGCCTCCGGCGAGGTGATCGAGGTCGGCCTGCGGGTGACCAAGCTGCGCGGCGACAGCGGTGAGATCTGGTACGTCCGCAACGGCGAGGTCAAGCGCATCGGCAACCTCTCGCAGGGGTGGGCCACCGCCGGGGTCGACGTCACCCTGCGGTCCAGCGAGGACCTGGACCGGGTCCGGGCCACCCTCGACGAGGTCGCCGAGAAGATGGCGAAGGAGGAGCCCTGGAACGAGCTGCTGTGGAGCCCGATCCAGATCCTCGGCCTGGACTCCGTCCTGCTCGACTCGATGGTGGTGCGGCTCTCCGCCAAGACCATGCCGGGCAAGGCGCTGACCGTGGAGCGGGAGCTGCGCTGGCGGATCAAGCGGGCCTTCGACGCGGCGGACATCCGGATCGTCGGCGGGGCCCCGACCGCCCTCTCCGAGGAGGAGGAAGCGGATCCGGTGGCGGCGGTGGCGGCCCCGGCCGCCTTCGCGGACGCGGACTCCCCGCAGGTGGCGGCGACGACGCCGATACCGCCGCAGCGCACGACGGCACCCGGGAAGTAGCGGAACGGTTCAGCACACTCGTTCGAGTGAGGGGTGGGGCAACCACCGCAGGCTCAGCCTGGCATCAGCGTGACGAGGAGTACCAGGAACGAGTGCCGAACCCGTCATGGAGCCGGTCATGGAGCCGAAGCAGGACCCCATCGATTTGTCGATCGCGATCGAGGAAGCGTGTCAAGCGCCTGCTCGGCCCGAGTACGTCGAGGGGATGGGCATCGTGCCGCCGCAACCGAACACAGCCACAATGACGGCGCCGGGGAGTTGTACCACCAGTTCCGCGCCGCCGACACAGGCCCCAAGATCCGCGCAAGCCGACCCGCGCGGACTGGGACCTCACCGCCTACCGGGGTTACTCGGGACAGCAGGTCACCCTGCAGTTCCGCGCCGCGGGCAGCACGGCCTACACGAACGTCAGGGGCGTCACCTCCGGTGCGGGCGGCGCCCTGTCCACCACGGTGAAGGCGTCCAAGAGCGGCTGCTACCGCTACACCTTCGCCGGTACGGCGACCACCGCGGCGGCGACGGCCACGGGTGACTACATCAAGGTGAAGTAGCCCCCGCGCGCCCGCGCGCCCCGCGCCCGACGGCCCGTCCGGTGTCCCGGACGGGCCTTTCGCATGTCCGCGGCCCTCCCGCCCCAGGTAACGACTGGGTTGCCGCACCCATGGGCTATTGACGGCCCCCGTCCGGCGCCCTACGTTTTCCAGCCAACAGGAAACTTTCCTAACAGTGATCAGGGGTGGCGGTCCGGACGCCTCACCCGGCTGGACGATCACCCTGGTCACTGGGAAACTGAGCGGCTGGAAAGGCAGGTGTCGAACCACATGGCAGGAACCGCCGGTACGCCGGGCACCCCTCGCGTGCTGCGCGCCATGAACGACCGCGCCGCACTGGACCTGCTGCTGGAGCACGGCCCGCTGTCCCGCACCCGGATCGGCAAGCTCACCGGCCTCTCCAAGCCGACCGCCTCCCAGCTGCTGGCCCGCCTGGAGGCGGCCGGGCTGGTCCTGGCCACCGGCACCAGCGAGGGCCGTCCCGGCCCCAACGCTCAGCTGTACGCGGTGAACCCGGCCGCCGCCCACGCCGCCGGACTCGACGTCAACCCCGACCGGATCCGCGCCGCCGTCGCCGACATCACCGGCCGCACCGTCGGCGAGTACGAACTCCCCACCCCCGGCCGCCGCTCCGCCCAGTCCGTCGTACGGCAGGTCACCGACGCCCTCGACGGCGCGGTGAAGGCGGCCGGGCTGGCCCGGGACGACATCCGCCGGCTGGTCATCGGCACCCCGGGTGCCTTCGACCCGAACACCGGCCGCCTGCGCTACGCCTCCCACCTGCCCGGCTGGCACTCCCCCACGCTGCTCGACGAGCTCGCCGCCGCGCTCCCGATGCCGGTCGAGTACGAGAACGACGTCAACCTCGTCGCCATCGCCGAGCAGCGGCTCGGTGCGGCCCGCGGCCACGGCGACTTCGTGCTGCTGTGGAACGAGGAGGGCCTGGGTGCCGCCCTGGTCCTGGGCGGCCGGCTGCACCGTGGCTGGACCGGCGGCGCCGGCGAGGTCGGCTTCCTGCCGGTGCCCGGCACCCCGCTGGTGCGCCAGGTCACCAAGGCCAACAGCGGCGGCTACCAGGCCCTCGCCGGTTCCCAGGTGCTGCCCGGGCTCGCCGCGGAACTCGGCATCGAGGAGCTGCCCACCGGGTCGCGCGCCGAGGCCGGTGCCGCGCTCGTCGCCCGCGCCGCCGACCACGGCACCGGACCGCACCGCGAACTCCTGAAGACCTACGCGACCCGGCTCGCCACCGGTCTCGCCTCCCTCGTCTCCGTCCTCGACCCCGAACTCGTCGTCCTCAGCGGCACCGTGCTCACCGCCGGCGGCGAGGTGCTGCGCGCCCTCGTCCAGGCCGAGCTGGAGGAGCTGGCGGCCGCCCGGCCGCGGCTCGTCGTCGGCGACGTCCGTGAACACCCCGTACTGCGCGGCGCGCTGGAGAGCGCGCTCGCGACCACCCGCGACGAGGTCTTCGACACCTCTCGCTAGCCAGCCCCCGGTTCCCCCGCTTCCTCGTCCCACCGCCCGCCCCTGGGAGATCCCGTCATGCCCACACGCACACCCTCGACCGCCCGAAAGACGGCTTTTGCCCTGACCGTCCTGACCAGTTCGCTGGCCCTGCTCACCACCGCCTGCACCGGGCAGTCCTCCTCCGGTGCCTCCGACGACGCCTCCGCGGACACCACGATCAACTTCTGGCACGCCTGGAGCGCCCCGAACGAGGTGAAGGCGGTCGACGCGCTGATCGCCGGCTTCGAGAAGGCGCACCCCAACATCCACGTCAAGGTCGTCAGCAACATGACCGACGACAAGATCAACCAGGCGCTGCGCTCGGGCGGCGACCGGGCCCCGGACGTCATCTCGTCGTTCACCACCAACAACGTGGGCAAGTTCTGCTCCTCGGGCGCGCTGGTCGACCTCAACCCCTTCTTCAAGAAGTCGGGCATCGATCCGCAGACCACGTTCCCGAAGGCGATGAACGAGTACACCCAGTTCGACGGCGACCGCTGTTCGGTGCCGCTGCTCGGGGACGCGTACGGGCTCTACTACAACAAGACGGCGTTCAAGGCGGCCGGCATCACCAGCCCGCCGAAGACGTGGTCCGAGTTCGAGACCGACGCCAAGAAGTTGACGATCACTCAGGGCGACAGCTACAAGCAGCTCGGTTTCATGCCGGACTACCACGGCTGGGAGACCACGACCGAGCACTACCTCGGGCAGTTCTCGCCGACGTACTTCGACAGCAAGGGCAAGTCGCAGGTGGCGACGGACCCGGCCTTCGAGAAGGCGTTCACGCTCCAGAAGCAGCTGGTCGACCAACTCGGCGGCTACCAGAAGCTGGAGAAGTTCCGGGCCACCCTGGGCGACGAGTGGGGCCCCAAGCACCCCTTCCAGACCGGCCAGGTCGCCATGCAGCTCGACGGTGAGTGGCGGCTCGGGATGGCGCTGGACGCGAAGCCGAAGTTCGACATAGGCGTCGCCCCGCTGCCGGTCCCGGACGACCAGGTGGCCCAGTACGGCAAGGGCTACATCACCGGCACCATCGCCGGCATCGCCGCCACCAGCAAGAAGCAGAACGCGGCCTGGGAGTTCGTGAAGTACATCAGCACCGACACGGACGCGGTGGTGAACTTCTCCAACGCCATCCACAACGTGCCCTCCACACTGGCCGCCCTCAAGTCGCCGAAGCTGACGTACGACCCGCGGTTCAAGACGTTCCTGGACATCGCCGCGAACCCGGACTCCACCACGGCGCCCGCCTCCGTCAACGGCGGTGTCTACCTGACGACCGTCCAGCAGCTCGGCTACGACTACGAGAGCGGCAAGGTCATCGACCTGAAGGCGGGCCTGAAGCAGGCCGCGGCGCAGATCGACACGGACATCGCACAGGCGAAGTAGCGATGAGCACCGTCACTCTGGCGTCGAAGCGCCGCAGGTCGGCACTTCGCACGGCCGCCTTCATGTCGCCCTGGCTGATCGGCTTCGCGGTGTTCTTCGCGTATCCGCTGATCTCGACGGTCTACTTCTCGTTCATGCACTACGACGGTTTCAGACCGCCGACGTGGAGCGGCACGAAGAACTGGACGTACGTCTTCGAGCACTATCCCTTCTTCTGGCCCGCGATGCGCAACACCCTGTGGCTCGTGGTCGTGATGGTCTCGCTGCGGGTCGTCTTCGGCCTCGGCATCGGGATGCTCATCACGAGGATCAAGACGGGGACGGGGGTCTTCCGCACCCTCTTCTACCTGCCCTACCTGGCCCCGCCGGTCGCGGCGACCATGGCGTTCGCGTTCCTCCTCAACCCCGGTACGGGACCGGTCAACTCCCTCCTGGAGAAGATCGGCATCCAGGCGCCGGGGTGGTTCAACGACCCCACCTGGTCGAAGCCGGCGCTGACCCTGCTGGCGCTGTGGGGCATCGGCGACCTGATGGTCATCTTCATGGCCGCGCTGCTCGACGTACCCGCCGAGCAGTACGAGGCGGCGGAGCTGGACGGCGCGTCGGCGTGGCAGCGGTTCCGGTTCGTCACCCTCCCGAACATCGCGCCGATCGTGATGTTCGCCGTCGTCACGGGTGTCATCCAGACGATGCAGTACTACACGCAGCCACTGATCGCCGGGAAGGTCGCCTCCGGTGTCATCCAGGGCGCGGGCACGCAGTTCGAGCCCGGGTATCCGGAGAAATCGACGCTCACCCTTCCCCAGCTCGTCTACAACCTCGGTTTCCAGCGCTTCGACTACGGCTCCGCGTGTGTCGTCGCCCTCGTCCTCTTCGCCCTGTCCATGGCGTTCACCGCACTGCTGATGCGGCGCCGGGGCGGTCTCATCCAGGCAGGTGACTGACGATGACCCAAGTGCTGGAACGCCCCGCGAAACTGTCCCGCGAGCCGGTCTCCGCGGCCGAACGCACCGCCCGCCGCAAGGCGCTGCTGAACTGGGTGGCGGTGCACTCGCTCGGCGTCGCCGCCGCCCTGTTCTTCACGCTCCCGTTCGTGTTCGTGTTCCTGACGTCGCTGATGAGCGACAGCCAGGCACTCAGCCGGGACCTGATCCCGCACACCTGGGAGTGGGGCAACTACAAGAAGGTCTTCGACACCCCGGGCTTTCTGACCTGGTGGAAGAACACCCTGCTCTACGCCGGCCTCGGCACCGTCCTGACCGTGGTCTCCTCGCTCCCCGTGGCGTACGCGCTCGCCAAGTTCCGTTTCCGGGGGCGCAATCTCTCCCTGATGCTGGTGATCTCGATGATGATGCTGCCGCCGCAGGTGGTCATCATCCCGATGTACCTCTTCTGGGCGAAGCAGCTGGACCTGTCCGGCACGCTGTGGCCGCTGATCGTGCCGATGGCGTTCGGTGACGCGTTCTCCATCTTCCTGCTGCGCCAGTTCCTGACGACGATCCCGAACGAGTACCTGGACGCGGCCAAGGTGGACGGCTGCGGGGACCTCAGGACCCTGCTCAGGGTGGTGGTCCCGATGGCGCGACCGGGCATCGCGGCGGTCGCGTTGTTCCAGTTCTTCTACGCCTGGAACGACTACTTCGGCCCGCAGATCTACGCCTCGGAGAACCCGGGCGCCTGGACCCTCTCCTACGGCCTGGAGTCGTTCAAGGGCATGCACCACACCGACTGGAACCTCACCATGGCCGCGACCGTGCTGGTCATGGCCCCCGTGATCCTCGTGTTCTTCTTCGCCCAGAAGGCGTTCGTCGAGGGCGTCACGCTCACCGGAGTGAAGGGTTAACCCTTTTATGAAACTCACCGTGGTCGGCGGAGGCTCGACCTACACCCCCGAACTCGTCGACGGCTTCGCGCGCCTGCGGGACACCCTGCCGATCGAGGAACTGGTCCTCGTGGACCCGGCGGCCGAACGCCTGGAACTGGTGGGCGGACTGGCCCGGCGCATCTTCGCCAAGCAGGGACACGGCGGCCGCATCGTCACGACCTCCGACCTGAACGCCGGAGTGGACGGCGCGGACGCGGTGCTGCTCCAGCTGCGCGTCGGCGGCCAGGCGGCCCGGCAGCAGGACGAGACCTGGCCCCTGGAGTGCGGCTGCATCGGCCAGGAGACCACCGGCGCCGGCGGCCTGGCCAAGGCCCTGCGTACCGTGCCCGTCGTCCTGGACATCGCCGAGCGGGTCCGCCGCGCCAACCCGAACGCCTGGATCATCGACTTCACCAACCCGGTGGGGATCGTGACCCGCGCGCTGCTCCAGGCCGGGCACCGGGCGGTCGGTCTGTGCAACGTGGCGATCGGCTTCCAGCGGAAGTTCGCCGGCCTGCTCGGCGTCACGCCGTCCGAGATCCACCTGGACCACCTCGGCCTCAACCACCTCACCTGGGAGACGGCGGTCCGCCTCGGCGGCCCCGAGGGCGACAACGTACTGCCCAAGCTGCTCACGGAACACGGCGAGACGATCGCCGCGGACCTGAAGCTGCCGCCGGCCCTCCTCGACCGCCTGGGCGGCGTCATCCCCTCGTACTACCTGCGCTACTACTACGCCCACGACGAGGTGGTGCGGGAACTGCGCACCAAGCCGTCCCGGGCCGCCGAAGTCGCCGCGATGGAGAAGCAGTTGCTGGAGATGTACGGCGACCCGGCGCTGGACGAGAAGCCGGAGCTGCTCGCCCGGCGGGGCGGCGCCTACTACTCGGAGGCGGCGGTCGACCTGGCCGCGGCACTGCTCGGCAGCGCCGGCAACCCCTACCAGGTGGTGAACACGTACAACGGCGGCACGCTGCCCTTCCTGCCCGACGACGCGGTGATCGAGGTGCAGGCGGCGGTGGGGCCGGCCGGCCCGAGGCCGCTGCCGATCCCGGACGTCGACCCGCTGTTCGCCGGGCTCGTCGCCAACGTGACGGCCTACGAGGAGCTGGCCCTGGAGGCGGCCCTGCGCGGCGGCCGGGACCGGGTCTTCCGGGCCCTGCTCGCCCACCCCCTGGTCGGCCAGTACGAGTACGCCGACGCCCTGACCGACCGACTGATCGCGCACAACCGGGAGCACCTCGCGTGGGCCTGACCGCAAGTGTCCTCGCCATCGACGCGGGCAACAGCAAGACCGACGTCGCCGTGGTGGCGGCGGACGGCGAGGTCCTCGCCACGGCCCGGGCCGGAGGCTTCCGGCCGCCGGTGGTGGGCGTGGAGCAGGCCGTGGACGAGGTGGCCAAGGCGGTCGCCGAGGCCTACGCCGCCGCCGGGGTCACCTCGGCCTCCCATGTCTCCGCCTGCCTCGCCAACGCCGATCTTCCGGTGGAGGAGGAGCAGTTGGCGGCGGCGCTGGCCGCCCGCGGCTGGGGCGGTTCGGTGACCGTCCGCAACGACACCTTCGCGATCCTGCGGGCCGGCGTCGCCGAGCCCCGGGGGGTCGCCGTGGTGTGCGGCGCGGGCATCAACTGCGTCGGCATGCGCCCCGACGGCCGCACCGCCCGCTTCCCGGCGATAGGGCGGATCTCCGGTGACTGGGGCGGCGGCTGGGGCCTGGCCGAGGAGGCGCTGTGGCACGCGGCACGGGCGGAGGACGGCCGGGGCGAGCCGACGGACCTGGCCCGCACCCTGCCCGCGCACTTCGGCCTGCCGTCCATGTACGCGCTGATCGAGGCCCTGCACCTGGAGCACATCGAGTACGGCCGCCGGCACGAACTGACACCGGTGCTGTTCGCGACGGCGGCACAGGGCGATCCGGTGGCGCGGGCGGTCGTGGACCGGCTGGCGCAGGAGGTCGTGGCGATGGCGACGGTCGCGCTGACGCGCCTCGAGCTGCTGGACGAGGAGACACCGGTGCTGCTGGGCGGCGGGGTGCTGACGGGCGGCCATCCGCAACTGGACGACGGGGTACGGGACCTGCTGTCCGCGCGCGCCCCGAAAGCGGTCCCGAGCGTGGTGACGGCACGGCCGGTGCTGGGCGCCGCGCTGCTGGGCCTGGACGCGGTGGGCGCGGACGCGGAGGTACAGAGGAGGGTGCGGGCCCACTTCGAGGGGTGAAGCGCCCCGAAACGACGCCACACCACCCCTCCGGAACCGAACCGAACCCCCCGGCGTATTCATGGGCAGGGGTTCCGCTGCGATCCGATCAAGATCCAGTGAACGCCGGTGCCGAATGCCAGTCCGGGCGGCGATACTGGGCGGCGACCGGATGACCATGGGGGAGGTCGAGTGACACACCCGCCGACAAGCAGTACGGCGCCGCCGGGAGCGGGCCCCGCCCTGCCCGCTCCGGCCCCCCGACCCGCCCCGCGCCGCTCCGCGTTCGCGGAGGGCGCCGACCGGCTGCGCGCGGCCGCCACCACGGAACCCGGCCGGCTCCGCCTCATCGGCGCCGTACTCGCCGCGTTGATCGTCGTGTTCGGCGCCGTCACCGCCTGGCAGACGAGCGACCGCGCGGCCGCCGCCGACGACGTGCTGCACCGCAGCCAGCCGCTCAGTTCGAGCGCCGCCGACATATACCGTTCGCTGGCGGACGCCAACACCGCGGCCTCCAGCGGGTTTTTGGCCGGCGGCCAGGAGACGGCGGCCTCCCGCCGGACGTACGAGCAGGACATCCGCAACGCCGCGGCCGGGCTGGTCACCGCCGCCGCCAACTCCGAGCCCGGCTCCCCCGCCGAGGCGGCCGTCGCGAAGCTGAACACGCTGCTGCCGGAGTACAAGGGGCTGGTGGAGCGGGCCAGGGTCTACAACCGGCAGGGCTACCCGGTGGGCGGCGCCTACCTGCGCTACGCGAACGAGAAGATGCAGCAGGAGATGCTCCCGGCGGCGGAGGACCTCTACACGAAGGAGAACGCGCGGCTCGTCTCGGACTACTCGGACGCGACGCCGTACCCCTGGGCGGCGATCGCCCTCGGTCTGCTGGCGCTGGCCGCGCTCGGCTGGGCCCAGCTGCGGCACTACCGGCGTACCAACCGGGTGCTCAACCACGGCCTGGTCGCGGCCTCCGCGGCGACCGTCGTCACGCTGCTGTGGCTGGTCGTCGGCCACAGCATCGCCCGCGCCGGCCTGGACGACTCCTACGACCACGGCGTGCGCTCGCTGAACGTGCTGCACGACGCCCGGATCGCCTCCCTGAAGGCGCGGGGGAACGAGAACCTGAGCCTGGTGTCGCGCGGCGCCGAGACCGTCAAGGTCGGCGACGAGACGTACGACGCGTACTACTACGCCTTCGACCAGGACATGGCCACCCTCGGCAAGGGCCTCACCCGGGCCGCGGCGCTCGCCGACGACTCGGCCGGCGGCAAGCCCGTGATGGCGGCCGAGGCGAACATGAAGGTGTGGAAGGAGCGGCACGCGGACGCCCGCCACGAGGACGAGAACGGCGACTACGCGGCGGCGCTCGCCAAGGTGATCGGTCCGAAGGACGCGACCGGCGAGTGCTTCGACAGCGTCGACGCCAACCTGAAGACCGCGTTGGACCACGAGCAGCGGGAGTTCCAGCAGCAGGCCACCGACGGGCGGGACGCGATGACCGGGCTGCCGATCGGGGCCGCCATGCTGGGGGTCGCGGCGGCGGCGGGCGCGTTGTCCGGTATCGGGCGCAGGCTTTCGGAGTACCGGTGAGAGGGGGCGTGGCGATGTTCGTGCGGAGGTTGCGCATCTCCCTGCGCGGCTGGGGCGGGGTGGGCGCGATGGCCCTCGCCTGTGTCCTGGCGCTGGCGTTCGTGCTGATGCTGCCGCTCACGCAGTCCCACGGCGAGGGCGGCGACGTCGGTACCGGGGGCCGGGGGCTGGCCACCGGCCGCCAGGCGCGGGCCGACAGCTGTGTGGACGCGCAGGCGCAGAACCAGACCTGGGCGCCGTCGGGCGCGGACGGCCCGACGATCGACGCCATCAAGGCCCGCAAGGGCGCCGCCCGGAAACTGGTCGTGGGCGTCGACCAGAACAGCTACCGGTGGGGCTACCGCAATCCGAACAACTCGGGCGGTGACCTGGAGGGTTTCGACATCGACCTGGTGCACCGGATCGCCCAGGACATCCTCGGTGACGCGAACGACGTGACGTTCAAGGCGATCCCGACCAGTCAGCGGATACCGGCGCTCCAGCAGGGCCGGGTCGACATGGTGGTGCGCACGATGACCATCACCTGTGCACGGCTGGACGACGTCGCGTTCTCCGCGCCGTACTTCAAGACCGGCCAGCAGGTGCTGGCCCCCAAGTCGTCCCCGATCACGGGGTACAACGCGACGCTGGCCGACAAGCGGGTGTGCACTGCGGCCAGTTCGACCGCCCTCGACGACGTGACCGCCGACCGCAAGTCCGGCCGGGTGCCCTCGTCGGTCGCCGTCACCGTCGTTCCCAACCAGCTGGACTGCCTGGTGCGGTTGCAGCTCGGCGAGGTCGACGCGGTGATCACCGACGGCGCGCTCGCCGCCAGCCAGGCCGCGCAGGATCCGACGGTCGAGCTG
Organism: Streptomyces sp. NPDC007162; assembly: GCF_040634175.1. Lineage (NCBI taxonomy): Bacteria > Bacillati > Actinomycetota > Actinomycetes > Kitasatosporales > Streptomycetaceae > Streptomyces > Streptomyces sp. NPDC007162. Next base: position 935 of record NZ_JBEYFC010000026.1, on the reverse strand, counting down.
AAGGGCCCGGCGTTCACCACCGAGTACTACGGCGTGGCGATGAACCAGAAGGCGACCGATCTGGTACGCCGGGTCAACCAGATCCTGGTGGACTACCGGGCCGACGGCTGGCAGGCCTCGTACACCAAGTGGCTGTCGGCGACACTGGGAGCGGACTCGACGGCGTCGAAACCGCCCGCGCCGCAGTATCTGCGCAAGAGCTGACCCGCATCCGCGCGGCCATGCCCCGACGAGCGAGCGAGAGGTGATCGATGGGCGTCACGGACCCCGCCGGGCCGGTGATGGACCGGGACGAGGTGGACCGTGCGCTGGCGCGGCTCGGCGCGGAGCACGAGGCGATCGAGACCTCACTGCTCGCCCTGCAGGACCACGCGGGCCGCAGGCTCCTCGAAGGCGCCGAGCTGACCGGGACGACCCGGGAGCGGTGGACGGCCGCCGAGGCGTCGATCAGCCTGCTGTGGGCGTACTTCGACGCCTACTCGGACGCGTTGCGCGACGCCCGGGCGATCCGGGCCCGGCGCCGCTGGTCGAGCCGTGAGGACCTGGTGGAGCTGACCGAGCTGCTGCGCGGCGAGTCGGTGACGGTGGCGGGCAGCGCGACGGCGACGGCGAACGCGCCGACCCTGCTGTCGGCGGCGGGCCGGCTCAGCGAGCGTTTCTCGCTGGCGACGCTGGTCGACCGGATGAACGAGCTGTACGCGACCTCCCTGGACATGGTCGTGACCGCCGACGCGGTGTGGTCGGCGCTGCCCGCGCGGATCGATTTACTCGCCGCGGAGTTGCAGCGCACCCGCAAGCTGGCGCACTCGGTCGGGGTGCGCCCCGGCGAGCACCCGGCGGGCGACGACCTGGAGCGGATCACCCGCATACTGACGAAGCTGCGCGAGGACGTGGTCTGCGACCCGCTGGCCTTCTGGGTGCCCGCGCAGGGCAGT
>NZ_JBEYFC010000025.1:0-35289 GCF_040634175.1 Streptomyces sp. NPDC007162 | reverse complement strand
GTCGCCGTGGACTGGGCGCCGGTGTTCGAGGGCCTGGACGCGCAGCGGGTCAAGCTGCCGACCTACGCCTTCCAGCACCAGCGCTTCTGGCCCGACACCACCAGCGGGCCGGCCGATGTCGCCGCGGCCGGGCTGAGCGCAGCCGAGCATCCGTTGCTGGGGGCAGTGCTGCCACTGCCGCAGTTCGACGGGGTCGTGTTCACCAGCCGCCTGTCGCTGCGCACCCATCCCTGGCTCGCCGACCACGCCGTCCGGGGCGTGGCTGTGTTCCCCGGCGCCGGATTCGTCGAGCTCGCCGTCCGCGCCGGGGACAGCGTCGGCTGCGACCACGTCGACGAGCTCGTTCTGGAGGCCCCGCTGGTGCTGCCCGCCCAGGGCGGTATCCAGGTGCAGGTCTTGGTCGGCGCCGAGGCTGATGCGCGGCGCAGCATCGCGGTCCACGCCCGGCCGGACGGCGAGGAGACGTGGACCCGGCACGCCACCGGAACGGTCAGCGCCACCGCGGCCGAGGCGGGACCGGAGTTCGCCCCGTTCGCCGGGCCGTGGCCTGGACCGGAGGCGACCGAGTTGGACACCGCGGGCTTCTACGAGCGGGTGCGGGAGGGCGGGCTCCTCGCGTACGGTCCGATGTTCCAGGGGCTGCACCGCGCCTGGCGGGATGGGGACCGCGTCCTCGCCGAGGTGGAGCTGCCTGACGCGGCCCGGGGCACGTCGTTCGGGCTGCACCCGGCGCTGCTGGACGCCGCGCTGCAGGCCATGGCCTTCGCCGGGCTCGACGCGGTGGAAAGCGGCGGGCTGCCGTTCAGCTTCTCCGGTGTGGTCCTGCGCGCCACCGGGGCGTCCCGGCTGCGCGTCGTCCTGACCCCGCAGGGTGCGGACCAGGCCGCGATCGTGGTCGCGGACGGCGCCGGATCACCGGTGCTGTCGATCGGCTCGCTGACCGTCCGGGCGGCCGCGGCTCCGGGCGCCGCAGCCGGTACGGGCGACCGGTCCCTGCTTGCCCCGCAGTGGCCCGAGATCCCGGTCCCGGACGCGGAACCGGTGGCTGAGTGGGTGATGGTCGACCCGGATACCGCGGCCCACGCCGGCCTTCCCGAGGTCGCGACCGGCACCGACGACGAGGCGCAACCGCGCGCTGTGATTCTGCCGGTGTCCGGGGACCCGGACGACGTGGTGGAGTCCGCCCACGACCGCACCGCCTGGGTGCTGGAGCAGCTGCAGGTCCGGCTGGAGGGGACCGCGGCCCCACTGGTCGTCGTCACCCGCGGCGCGGTTGCCGCACAGCCCGGCGAGACCGTGACGGATCTGGCCGCGGCGGCGGTGTGGGGTCTGGTGCGCTCGGCGCAGACCGAGAACCCGGGCCGGATCGTGCTGCTCGACACCGACGCCGAGGTGGACGCGGTGCTGCTGGGCCAGGTCCTTGCCGTCGGCGAACCGCAGCTGGCGTGGCGCCAGGGCCGGTTGCACACCGCGCGCCTGTACCGGACCGGTCGCGGCGACGAGCTTCCCGTCCCGGCGGCGCAGGTCCCATGGCGGCTGGACACCACGGAACGTGGCACGCTGGAGAACCTGGCGCTCGTCCCCCGGCCCGAGCTGGGGGAACCGCTGGAGGCGGGCCAGGTCCGGCTCGACGTACGCGCGGCGGGCCTCAACTTCCGCGACGTCCTCAACGCCCTCGGCATGTATCGCGGCCAGGCCGGCCCGCTCGGCGGCGAGATCGCGGGCGTGGTCACCGAGGTGGGGCACGGGGTCACCGGGGTGCGGCCCGGCGACCGGGTGCTGGGTCTGGCCTTCGGGTCGATCGGGCCGGTTGCCGTGACCGACGAGCGGCTGCTCACCGCGATGCCCGAGGACTGGTCGTTCGCCACTGCCGCAGCGGTGCCGATCGTGTTCCTGACCGCCTATTACGGACTGGTCGACCTGGCCGGCCTGCACCCTGGGGAATCGGTTCTGATCCACGCCGGCACCGGCGGCGTCGGCATGGCGGCCATCCAGCTCGCGCGGCATCTCGGCGCGGACGTCTACGCCACCGCGAGCGAGGCGAAATGGCCGGTCCTGCACGGACAGGGCGTGGCGCAGCACCGGATCGCGTCCTCGCGGGACCTGACGTTCCGCGAACGGTTCCGGACCGCCACGGAGGGCCGCGGCGTCGACGTGGTGCTCAACTCTTTGGCCGGCGAGTTCGTGGACGCCTCGCTCGACGTGCTGGCCCCCGGCGGGCGCTTCCTCGAGATGGGCAAGACCGACATTCGGTCGGCGGAGGAGCTCGCGCCGCGGGCCAACTACGCGGCTTTCGACCTCATGGACGCGGGCTGGGACCGTATCCAGGAAATGCTGCGAGACGTGATGGGCTTGTTCGGCGCCGGTGTTCTGCACCCGCTGCCCGTCACCGCCTGGGACGTCCGCCGGGCGCAGGACGCCTTCCGGCACATGAGCCAGGCCCGGCACGTCGGCAAGCTGGTGCTGACGATCCCCCGGGCCCTCGACCCGGACGGTACGGTTGTCATCACCGGTGGCACCGGAGGTCTCGGTGGCGTCATGGCCCGGCACCTTGCCGACCACGGTGCCCGCAAGCTGCTGCTGCTGAGCCGACGTGGTGCGGACGCCCCCGGCGCCGCCGAAGTCGTTGCCGACCTGGCCCAGCGCGGTGCCGTCGCCGAGATCGTGGCGTGCGACGTGGCGGACCGTTCGGCGCTGGCCGTGGCGCTGGCCGCCAGGACCATCACCGGCGTCGTGCACACCGCGGGCGTGGTCGAGGACGGCGTCCTCGGGTCGCTGTCGCGTGACCGCCTGGACCGGGTGCTCGTACCGAAGGTCGACGCGGCCTGGCACCTGCACGAGCTGACCCGCGACCAGGACCTGGCGATGTTCGTGGTGTTCTCCTCCCTCGCCGGGATCTCGGGCGGGGCCGGGCAGGGAAACTACGCCGCCGGCAACGTGTTCCTGGACGCGTTGATGCAGCACCGCCGCCACGCGGGCCTGCCGGGCCTGTCGATGGCGTGGGGCGCGTGGACGACTGAGATCGGCCTGACGGGCACCCTGTCGCGCACGGATCTGGCCCGGCTCGCCCGGTCGGCCATGCCGCCGCTCTCCGCCGAGCAGGGAGTGGAGCTGTTCGACCGGGCGCTGGAGACCGGCCACCCGGTGCTGGCGCTGACCCGGCTCAACATCGCGGCCCTGCGGAACCAGCAGGACCTTCCGGCCGTGTGGCGCGCGCTGGCCGGCGGCTCCGCACGCCGCGCCGCCGACAACGTGCCCTCGCGGCACGAGTTGCCCGCCGCCGAGCGCCGGCGGGTCCTGACCGATCTCGTCCGCGAGACGGCCGCATCCGTGCTGGGTCACGCCTCCGCCGCGCAGATCGACCCGGACCAGCCGTTCAACGAGCTGGGCTTCGACTCGCTGACCTCCGTGGAACTGCGCAACCTGCTGCAGTCTCGAACCGGTTTGAGTCTGGCCTCCAGCGCGGTGTTCGACTATCCGACCGTCACGCGGCTGGCCGGATACCTGGCCGCGGAGTCCGGAGACCCGGCTCCGGATCCGGCCGTGGTGCCGGCGCTCGTGCCGGTCGCCGACGACCCGATCGTCATCGTGGGCATGGCCTGCCGGTACCCCGGCGGGGTCACGGACCCCGACGGCCTGTGGCGCGTCGTCACCGACGAGATCGACGGCATCACCCCGTTCCCGGCCGACCGCGGCTGGGACCTGGACGCGCTGCTCGGCGCGGACGGGTCCGGAACGAGCATGTCCGCCACCGCCGAGGGTGGTTTCATCGACGGCGCCGACGAGTTCGACGCGCAGTTCTTCCGCATCTCGCCCCGCGAGGCTCTGGCCACTGATCCGCAGCAGCGGTTGCTGCTCGAAGTGTCGTGGGAGGCGCTGGAACAAGCGGGAATCGCTCCCTCCTCGCTGGTCGGGACCCCGACCGGCGTCTTCGCCGGCGCCTACCAGTCCGGCTACACCGACATCGTCGACCACGGCAACGAGGAGCTGCGCGGACACCTGGTGACCGGCGGCGCGAGCAGCGCGATCTCGGGCCGCGTCGCGTACACGCTGGGCCTGGAGGGTCCCGCGGTCAGCGTGGACACCGCCTGCTCCTCGTCGCTCGTGGCGATGCACCTGGCCGCCCAGGCCCTGCGGTCGGGCGAGTGCACGCTCGCTCTCGCGGGCGGTGTCACCGTCATGGCCACACCCGGGGCGATCGTCGGGCTCACGGCGCAGGGCCCGCTCGCCGGCGACGGGCGGTGCAAGTCGTTCTCCGACGGTGCCGACGGCGCGGGCTGGTCCGAGGGCGTCGGCATGATCGTGCTGGAACGCCTGTCCGACGCCGAGCGCCACGGCCACGAGGTGCTGGCCGTGTTCCGCTCGAGCGCGGTCAACCAGGACGGTGCCTCCAACGGCCTCACCGCCCCGAACGGCCCGTCTCAGCAGCGTGTCATCCGTCAGGCCCTGGCTTCTGCCGGTCTGTCGTCGGCTGACGTGGATGCGGTGGAGGCCCACGGTACGGGCACCCGCCTCGGCGACCCGATCGAAGCCCAGGCACTGCTCGCCACGTACGGCCAGAACCGCCCCGACGACCGGCCGCTGTGGCTGGGATCCCTGAAGTCGAACATCGGCCACACCCAGGCCGCGGCGGGTGTCGGCGGTGTGATCAAGATGGTCATGGCCCTGCGTCACGGACTGCTGCCCAAGACGCTGCACGTGGACGCGCCTACCTCCCAGGTCGACTGGACGAAGGGCAACGTACGGCTGCTGACGTCAGCGGTGCCGTGGCCCGAGAACGGCCATCCGCGCCGCGCCGGCGTCTCCTCGTTCGGCATCAGCGGCACCAACGCCCACGTGATCCTCGAAGCCCCGTCCCGGGCCGAGATGCCACCGCCGGTGAGCCCCGACGACGAGGGCGTGGTGCCCTGGGTGCTGTCCGGCAAGACCGACGACGCCGCACGGGCACAAGCCGCGCGACTGCTGGAACACGTGGAATCGGTTCCCGCTCTGCGCCCGGTGGACGTGGGCTGGTCGCTGCTGGAAACCCGGGAGGCGTTCGATCGCCGGGCCGTGGTGGTCGGCAGCGATCGTGACGAGTTGCTCGCCGGCCTGCGCGCCGTGACGACGGGCGAGCAGGCACCGAAACAGGACCGCCGCGCGAACCGGGTGGTGTTCGTCTTCCCCGGCCAGGGCGGCCAGTGGGCCGGCATGGCCCAGGACCTGCTGGGATCCTCGCCGGTGTTCGCCGCGTCCTTCGCCGAGTGCCAGGCGGCCCTGGCGGCGTTCGTGGACTGGTCGCTGGAGGACGTACTCGGTGACGAGGTCGCGCTCAAGCGGGTGGAGGTCGTCCAGCCCGTGCTGTGGGCCGTGATGGTGTCCCTGGCGGCGGTGTGGCGGTCCTTCGGTGTGGAGCCGGACGCTGTCATCGGCGCCAGTCAGGGCGAGATCGCGGCGGCCGTCGTGGCAGGCGAGCTGAGCCTGGCGGACGGCGCGCGGGTCGTGGCGTTGCGCAGCCGGCTGCTGGCCGAGCGGATGGTCGGCCGCGGCGTGCTGGCCTCGATCGCGCTGCCGGTCGAGCGGGTCCGCGAGCTGTTGCCTGAAGGTTTGAGCATTGCCGGGATCAACGGACCCGCGACGGTGACCGTGGCCGGCGGGCAGGACGCGGTGGAGGGCTTCACGGCGCGGCTGACCGAGGAGGGCGTCCGGGCCCGGGTGGTCGCCTCGTCCGTGGCCACCCACTGCGCGCTGGTGGACGACCTCGAGGACGACCTGGCTGAGCTTCTGCGGGAGGTCGAGCCACGCGAGGGGGCTGTGCCGTTCTACTCGACGGTCGAGCCGGGCCTGCGGGAGCCGGGAACCCTCGACGCGGGCTACTGGTTCGCGAACATGCGCCGGCCGGTGTCCTTCGAGCCGGTCGTACGGGAACTGGTCGAGTCGGAGTCGGCGACCAGGGCGACGCGTTCCAGGAAGTCGGCGAGCCCGCCGGTCGCCTCGCCCTCCTCGGACTCCTGCTCGAACTCCAGGGCCACGGAGGCGAGTTCCTGGAGGTTCTCGATACGGGTCTCGTCCTGCGGGTCCGTCGAGTTCTGCAACTCGGCCAGGTAACCGGTGCGTTCGTAGATCGCCTCCAGGACCGTGGCCGGTCCGGCGCCGGACTCCACGACCGTACGGAGTTCCTCCATCAGCGTGTTGAACCGCTTGACCGCGTTCGTCGACCGCGCGGCCATGCCGTACGCCTCCTCGACGCGCCTGAGCGCCTGTGGGAAGCTGATCTTCTCGCGCTGGGCGAGGGCGTCGATCATCGCCTCCGCGCGGTCGCCGATCCCGCGCTTGGGGACGTTGAGGATCCGGCGCAGCGGGACGGAGTCCTCCGGGTTGGCCAGCACCCGCAGATAGGCGAGGACGTCCCGGACCTCCTTGCGCTCGTAGAAGCGGACACCGCCGACGACCTTGTAGGGCAGGCCGACGCGGATGAAGATCTCCTCGAAGACCCGGGACTGGGCGTTGGTGCGGTAGAAGACCGCGACATCGCCCGCCTTCGCCTCGCCCGCGTCCGTCAGACGGTCTATCTCCTCGGCGACGAACTGGGCCTCGTCGTGCTCGGTGTCGGCGACGTATCCGGTGATCTGCGCGCCCGCGCCCGCGTTGGTCCACAGGTTCTTGGGGCGTCGGGACTCGTTGCGCTCGATGACCGCGTTGGCGGCGGAGAGGATCGTCTGCGTGGAGCGGTAGTTCTGCTCCAGGAGGATCGTCGTCGCGTTCGGGTAGTCCTCCTCGAACTGGAGGATGTTGCGGATCGTCGCGCCCCGGAAGGCGTAGATCGACTGGTCGGCGTCACCCACCACGCACAGCTCGGCGGGCGGGAGGTCGTGCTCGGCGGGCGGCACGTCCACGGCGTGCGCACCCGTGCCGACCAGCTCGCGCACCAGGGCGTACTGGGCGTGGTTGGTGTCCTGGTACTCGTCGACCAGGACGTGCCGGAAGCGGCGGCGGTAGTGCTCGGCGACGTCCGGGAAGGCGCGCAGCAGGTTGACCGTCGTCATGATCAGGTCGTCGAAGTCGAGGGCGTTCGCCTCGCGCAACCGCGACTGGTAGAGGGCGTAGGCCTGGGCGAGGGTCTTCTCGAAGCCGTCGCTCGCGCGGGCGGCGAAGTCCTCCTCGTCGACCAGTTCGTTCTTCAGGTTGCTGATCTGGGCGCTGAAGGACTTCGGCGGGTAGCGCTTGGGGTCGAGGTCCAGGTCACGGCAGACCAGGGCCATCAGGCGCTTGGAGTCGGCCGCGTCGTAGATCGAGAAGGAGGAGGTGAAGCCGAGCTTCTTGCTCTCCCTGCGCAGGATCCGCACGCAGGCGCTGTGGAAGGTCATCACCCACATCGCGTTCGCGCGCGGGCCGACGAGCTGCTCGACGCGCTCCTTCATCTCGCCCGCGGCCTTGTTGGTGAAGGTGATCGCGAGGATCTGGCCCGGGTGGACGTGGCGCTCGCCGAGCAGGTGGGCGATGCGGTGGGTGAGCACCCGCGTCTTGCCGGAGCCGGCGCCGGCCACGATGAGCAGCGGGGAACCGGCGTGCACGACGGCCGCGCGCTGGTTGTCGTTCAGCCCCTCCAGGAGCGCGGCCGCGTCCAGGGCAGGGCGGGCGGCGCCGTCGCGGTAGTAGGCGTCCCGGTCCGGGGGCACGTCGAACCGCCCGCCGAACAGGTCGTCCGGAACCGGCTCGGGTCCGTGCTCGTCCTCGGGCGGCGGCGGGGGTTCCTCCTCGTGGCCGCGGGGGGGCTGGAGGCTCGCCAGGAAGCTGTCGTCAAAGAGGCTGCTCATCGCTCTCCGAGTCTAGGGCGCCCCACCGACAACCGGTCCCCGCCCCGGAAACTCGGCCCGGCCACCCGAAGGACTCGGCCCATTACCTTCAGTGATGACGACAAGAGCGCGTATATCGCCGCGAACCGCCCACGCGCAGGAGACTCAACATTCAGGTCACGAAAACGTATCGGGCATATCGCACATCAACCTTCACATGGAGCACACGAGTTGGCTACCGTGCCGGGCAGGCCGCACGACACCCACCGGCGAACGTCGCCGGGCCGCGCGGCCTCCGCCGAGTCCGGGGCGCCGCCGCGCATCCGGAGCCGGGGACCCACACCGACCTCGGGGTGAATCGGTCCCGCCTCCTCTCCGGGGGAGGAACCGTAGGGCAACCCTTCCGAACCACCCGCCCGAACCCTCCCCCAGAGCCTTTAGGGCCTGGGGGTACCCCCACCGCTAACTCGGTAGGCGGAACATGGAAGGAGTCGCCTCCGTTGGCGTCGCACCGCAGGTCCCGCCCCTCCGCAGCGCGCGGAGCGGGCATACGCACCCCCGTCCTGGCCACCGCCGCCCTCACCTCCGTGGCACTGCTCTCCCAGACGGCCGGCGCGGCGCCCTCCGAGGACGGCAGGCCGAGCCTGGAGGAGGTGGAGAAGAAGGTCGACGACCTCTACCGGCAGGCGGAGTCGTCGACCGAGAAGTACGACGCGGCCAAGGAGCGGACCGGCAAGCAGCGCAAGCGCGTCGACACCATGCTCGACGACGTCGCCGAGCGCACGGACCGGCTGAACAGAGCGCGCGAGGAACTGGGGTCGTTCGCCGCGGCGCAGTACCGGACCGGGACCGAGGTCCCCCAGACGGCGACCTTCCTGCTCGCGGACGATCCGCAGGACTACTTCGACCAGTCGCAGCTGATGAACCGGCTGACCTCGCGCCAGAAGGACGCGGTCGACGACTACGTCACCCAGCAGTCCGCGACCATGAAGAAGCGGCAGGAGGCCGCCAGGAGCCTGGAGACGCTCACCGAGACCCAGGACGACCTCAGGACCGCCAAGGCCACCGTCCAGTCGAAACTGGCCTCCGCGCGGCAGCTGCTGTCGAAGCTGACGGCCGAGGAGAAGGCGCGGCTCGCGCAGATCGAGAAGAAGAAGCAGGAGGAGGCGGATCGCAAGGCGGCGGAACTCGCGAAGCAGCAGGCGGCGGCCGCCCGGCAGGAAGCCTCGTCCCCATCGGCCGGCAGCTCCTCGTCCTCCTCCTCTTCTTCGTCCGCCTCTTCGCCGTCCTCCGACTCCGCGTACGCCACGAAGGCCGCCAAGGCGATCGCCTTCGCCCGCGCGCAGATCGGCAAGCCGTACGTCTGGGGCGCGACCGGCCCCGGTTCCTACGACTGCTCCGGGCTCTCCCAGGCCGCCTGGAAGGCCGCGGGCGTCTCCCTGCCGCGTACCACCTACGACCAGGTGAACGCCGGCACCACCGTCCCCCTCGCCGACGCCCAGCCCGGCGACCTGGTCTTCTTCTACGACGACATCAGCCACGTCGGCATCTACATCGGCAACGGCATGATGATCCACGCCCCCAAGCCCGGCGCGTACGTCCGGGAGGAGTCGATCTACTACGGAGGCGAGTCGATCATCCACAGCGTGGTGCGACCGGCCTGAGGAACGCACCCACGCGCCTCCGCGTGGCCCGCTCGCACGGCGCCCGACGCTCCTTAGCATCGGCACATGTCCGGCATCTCACGCGTCCGCGCCTGGTGGGCGCAGCGTCCGCCGGCGGCCGGGGCCGCCGTGATGGCCACCGGCATCGTGTCGGTCGGGTTGCAGCAGGTGGAGGCGGAGACGCTGTCCCGGGTCGCGCTCGTACTGGCCTGTGTGGCGTGGGCGGGACTGGCGGCGGACTTCGTCGTACGGCTGCTGGCCGACCGCCGGCGGTGGCTGACGGAGGCGAGGAAACCGAGCGCCCTCACCGCCGTGGCCGCGACGAGCGTGCTGGGGACGCGGTTCTCGCTGCTCGGCCGGCAGCCCCTCGCCGAGGCGCTGCTGGCGCTGGCGACGCTGCTGTGGCCGCCGCTGCTCGTCCTCGTCGTACGGCACTGGAAGAAGCGGATGCCCGGCTCCGTCTTCCTGGGCTGCGTGGCCACCGAGGGGCTCACCGTGCTCGGCGCGACGCTGGCGGCTGCGCTGGGCACGGCATGGCTCGCGCACCTCGCGCTGGTGCTCTTCTGGCTGGGGCTGGCGCTGTACGGGCTCGCGGTGCCCCATTTCGCGTGCCGGCAGGTCGTCTCGGGGCCCGGCGACCAGTGGGTGGCCGGTGGCGCCCTGGCGATCTCCGCGCTGGCCGGGGCGAAGCTGCTGGCCGCCGACAGCGCCCGGCTGTACCTGTGGAACGACGACGACCAGGGCGTCCTGCGCACGGTCACCGTGGCGCTGCTGGCCCTGGCCCTGGCCTGGTACGTCGTCCTGCTGGCCGCGGAGCTGGCCCGGCCCCGGCTCCGTTACGACGAACGGCGCTGGGCGACGGTGTTCCCGATGGGGATGACGGCGGCGGCCGTGCTGTCGGTCGCGACGTCCGCCGGCGTCACGTGGCTGACCTGGCCGGGGCGGGTGCTGGTGTGGATCGCGGCGGCGGCCTGGCTCGCGGTGGCCGCCGGGGCGGCGGTGACGGCCCGCGCCGCCTTCGGGAAGGCGTCCTGGGAGGGCTCCCGGAGGGTCACGTCCACAGCACGGCGATGAAGATGTTCACCATGGTCAGCAGACCCACCAGGCCGAAGGCGTTCTTCGCCACCTTCTCCTCGTCGCGCTGCACGTAGACGAGCCCGAGGATCACGATCAGCAGGGCGAGCTTCACGCCGATCTTGATGGTGTTGACGTGGTGGCCGTCGGCCTCGTTGAGGCCGACCAGGATCACGCCGGTCGCGAGCATGGTGAACGCGCCGTGCAGCATCCCGGGGACGAACCGGGCCGTGCCCCGGCCCATCGCCTTCATCTGGGTGAGGAAACCGCCGAGCAGCGCGGCGATGCCGATGATGTGCAGGCCGACGAAGAGATGGATGAGTACGTCCATGGCTCCGGAGCCTAATCAGAGCCCCCGACGGCGCTGCCCCCGGCCCCCGCCTCGATGCCGCCCGGCGCGTCGCCGCGATGTCGCATATATGCACCCCATAGCAGTCCCCGGGCCCCGCCCGCCTCGGAACCGCCGCATCGGTCATCCCGCCCCGCGAAGCCGACGGCTCCGGATCGGAACTCGGGCCACATACCGTCCGGTAACGATCCGGTCACGTCAATTCCGTGCATCGCGGCACCAGGCCGACACATCCGGGCCTAGCGTCCTCCCCCAGGTGACCGACTCCCCACCGCCGCCCGGGCCAGGGGCGGCAGTCGGACACCACCGCCGAAAGAGTCCGGCGGCGGCCCGCTCCCCTGTGCGGTCCGCCGCCGGACGCGCAACCGCTCCCCCGTACGCGCGCTCCCCCTGGCGTTCGCACGGACGCGCCGACGGTCGTACGAAAGGACGTGAACAGCCCAGGTGGCAGCGCACCGCAAGCCCCGGCAGAGTCCGCTCAGCGGTCATACGGCCCGCGCGGCCGTCACCCTCGCCCTCGCGGGCGCGGCCACCGCGACGGGCTTCGAAGGGATCGGACACGCCGAGCCGCGACTGACACCCGCGCAGGTGAAGGCCAAGGTGGACCAGCTGTACCAGGAGGCCGAGGCGGCCACCCAGAAGTACGACGGCGCGAAGGACCAGGCCGACGCGGCCCAGCGACGGCTGAGGTCGCTGCAGGACCAGACCGCCCGCCGGCAGGAGCAGCTCAACTCCGCCCGGGACGCGCTCGGTGCGACGGCGGCGGCACAGTACCGCGCCGGCGGTATCGACCCGGCCTGGCAGCTGGTGCTCTCCAGTGACCCCGACCGGTACCTGGACGACGCCGCGTTCGCCGAACGGGCCGGTGACCGGCAGGCCGCCGAGGTGGCGCGGGTGCGCGGGCAGCTGCGCGAGATCGAGCAGCTGCGGGGTGCGGCGCGCGTCGTGCTGACGGGCCTGCGGTCCCGGCAGGCCGAGCTGAAGCGGCAGAAGACCACGGTCGACGCCGAACTCGGCGAGGCCCGGCGGCTGCTGTCCGGACTGACGCCGGAGCAGCGGGCGACGGTCACGACGGACGGCACCGGCCGCGCCTCCCGCTCGGCCGCCGACGGCCGCGACCCCCTGACCCCGAGCAGTGCCGCCGCCCCCGACTCCCGCGCCGCGGCCGCCGTCGCCTACGCCTACTCGAAGCTCGGCAGCCCCTACGTGTGGGGCGCGACGGGCCCCGACGCCTTCGACTGCTCGGGCCTGGCCCAGGCCGCCTACCGCTCCGCCGGGGTCTCCATCCCGCGCACCACCTACGCACAGATCAACGCCGGCCGCCGCGTCTCACGCTCCGAACTCCAGCCGGGCGACCTGGTGTTCTTCTACTCGGGCATCAGTCACGTGGGCATCTACATCGGCAACGGCCTGATGATCCACGCCCCCAACCCGTCGGCGCCGGTACGTGTCGCCCCCGTCGACGAGATGCCGTTCGCGGGGGCGACACGGGTGGCGTGAGAGCTCACCGCCCTGACCAACCGGTTCAGGTGCCCGCCAAGCGGGGGCTCCGGTGTGATCGTCTACGCGCCTGTTGGCCGGTCAGACCAGGCGGCGTGCCGTCGCCCAGCGGGTGAGCTCGTGCCGGTTCGACAGCTGCAACTTGCGCAGTACCGCCGAGACATGGGACTCAACCGTCTTGACCGAGATGAACAGCTGCTTGGCGATCTCCTTGTAGGCGTAGCCGCGGGCGATGAGGCGCAGGACCTCTCGCTCGCGCTGGGTGAGGCGGTCGAGGTCCTCGTCGACCGGCGGGGCGTCCGTGGAGGCGAAGGCGTCCAGGACGAACCCGGCGAGCCGTGGGGAGAAGACCGCGTCGCCCTCCTGCACCCGGAAGATCGAGTCGACCAGGTCGGTGCCGGTGATCGTCTTGGTGACATAGCCGCGGGCACCGCCGCGGATCACGCCGATCACGTCCTCGGCCGCGTCCGACACGGAGAGCGCGAGGAAGCGCACCGGCTGCTCGGCGTCCGCCGTCAACGGGGCGCACCGGCGCAGCACTTCGACCCCGCCGCCGCCCGGCAGATGCACGTCGAGGAGGACCACCTCGGGCCGGGTCGCGGTGATCACCGTGACCGCCTGGTCGACGTCGGCGGCCTCGCCGACCACCTGGACGCCGGTCTGCTCGGTCTGGCCGATCTCGGCCTGGACACCCGTACGGAACATCCGGTGGTCGTCGACGAGGACCACCCGTACCCGGCGGCCGGCCTTCTGCGCGCCCTCCGCCGGACCGTTCGCCTCGGTCGCGTCGCTCATGACGTGTTCTCCACCCTCTCCATCTCCAGCTCGACCTCCGTGCCGCCGCCCGGTACGGACCGCAGACGTGCTGTGCCGCCGTGGCGCTCCATCCGGCCGATGATCGATTCTCTGACACCCATGCGGTCGGCGGGTATCGCGTCGGGATCGAAACCGGGACCGCGGTCACGCACGGACACGAACACCGTTCTTCCCTCGACTTCGGCGTAGACCTGGACGGCACCGCCCTCGCCACCGTACTTGGCGGCGTTGACCATCGCCTCGCGCGCGGCCTGCATCTGTGCGCCGGTCCCTTCGTCGAGCGGGCAGTCCCCGACCACCACGACCTCGATGGGGACGCCGTGCTTGTCCTCGACCTCGGCGGCGCTGCGGCGGACCGCGTCGGCGAGGGTGGTGGGTTCGTCGGCCTCGTCCTTGCCGATGCCCTCGGGTTTGTAGAGCCAGGTGCGCAGGTCGCGTTCCTGGGCGCGGGCGAGACGGCGCACCTCGCCCGCGTTCTCCGCGTTGCGCTGGATCAGGGTGAGCGTGTGCAGCACGGAGTCGTGGACGTGGGCGGCGACCTCGGCCCGCTCCTGGGCGCGGATACGCATGAGCCGCTCCTCGGAGAGGTCCTGCGTCATCCGCACCAGATACGGTCCGGCGAGCAGGGTGATGCCGACGACCACGGCGAGCGCGGCCTGGAGCACCGCGCCGATGTGTGCGGCGGAGCCCTGCATGAGGAAGACACCCGTGACGCCCGCGGTGACGAGGAGGACTCCGAAGCCCGCCCGCAGCAGGGTCAGCGTCCGCCGCCTGCTGCCGACCTCGACCCAGCGGGCCCGGCGCGCGTTGTCGGCCTGACGCCAGACGAGGGCGACACCGGCGGCGACCAGGACGGCGGGCAGGAGATACGCCTTGGCGCCCCCGGTCAGGTTGATGCTGCCCACGAACACCAGGGACACGACGACCATGAGGAGCAGGGCGACGATCTGGCCCCGGTCCGGTCTGCGGGTGACGAGTCGGCGGCGGCCGTCCGGCGAGGTCTCGGTGGCGACCAGGGACGGGGGCTTCTGACCGCCGACCCCGCCCACGCCGAGCGGCACGAAGAACCAGAACGCCGCGTACAGCAGCGCGCCGAGGCCGTTGGCCATGAACAGGCCGACGAAGACGAGCCGGACCCACACGACGGGCAGGCCGAGATGCCCGGCGAGGCCCCGCGCCACTCCGCCGAGCCAGCGGCCGTCGCTGCTGCGGTAGAGCTTGCGCGGCGGCCGCGGGTCGTCGAGGGGCACTGCTGCGGCTTCCGGCATGCCATCGATGTTCACACGCCGGCAGTTGCGGAGCATCAGGGTCGACCCCCGATACTCCCCTGATCTTCGGATTTCCCCGCGGCGACGCCCGTTCTCCCGCGGCTCCGGGACCTTTCGAACGTTTCCCGGGCCGGGCTCGGGGCCGATTTCAGGGTTCGGCCAGGGTCATCCCGACTGCCGCCGGGGCGGCTCGGCCGTCACCATTGACTCATGACTGATCACGAGCACGCCGCGACGGGTCCGGGACCCGGCCCCGGCCCGCGGCCCGCCCCGGGCTCCGGACCGCCGGATGCCGTGCCCGCCGCGACGGATGCCACCGCGCCGGGGGCCGACGCCGGTGCGTCGGCGCGGACCGCCGGCGAGGCGTTCCCCCGGTTCCGGCGGGACCGCAGGCACAAGATGATCGCGGGCGTGTGCGCGGGGCTCGGACGCCACACCGACCTGGACCCGGTGATCTTCCGTATCACCCTGGCGGTGCTGGCGGCGACCGGCGGCATCGGCCTCCTCTTCTACGGCTTCGCCTGGCTCTTCGTGCCGTACGAGGACGACGAGGAGAACGAGGTCCGCAAGCTGCTGACCGGCCGGGTCGACGGGCAGGCCCTGGCGGCCGTGCTGTTCGCCCTGGTCGGCTGCGGAGTACTGCTGACGATGATCAGGAACGGCGGGGTGCTGGCCTTCGCGGTCGTCCTGTCCGTGCTCCTCGCGGGCGCCGGGTACTGGTCACGGCGTCGCGGCGCCCCCGACCCGGACCCGCTGTCCGCCCAGGCGGTCGCCGACGCCCCGCCCGAGGCCCAGGCCCCGCCGATCCCCGTCTCCTTTCCCTCGTGGTGGCGCGACCCGATCGTCAAGGACGGCACCCATGTCGGAGGCACCGGTTATCTGTGGGGGCCCGCCGACGTCCGCGGCCCCGACGCCCCGGGGTTCGACTTCCGGCTCGGCACCCCGTGGGTCCACGGTCAGGACGTCTCCGCCCGGCGCGGCGCGCCCCCCGGGCCGCGCGGACCACGGGGGCCGCACTGGATCGGCGGCTGGATCTTCCTTCTCGCGCTGCTGGTGGGCGTCCTGGGCACGGGCCTGACATGGGGCACGCACCCGCTGGGCACCAGCCTTCAGACCGGTCTGGCCGGTGCGCTGATCGTCTTCGGGCTGGGTACGGCACTCAGCTCCGTCCTGGGACGCACGGGAGCGGGCTCGCTGTTCCTGGCGCTCGTCACGGCGGTGCTGCTCGCGGCGGCGACCGCCATGCCGTCCGACATCAGCACGCACTGGACACGCGTCTCCTGGACCCCGGCCACGGCGGCGCAGGTGGCCCCGGCGTACGACCTGGGGACCGGCGTCGGCACCCTGGACCTGCGGCACATACGCGTGGCCGAGGGGCGGACGGTGTCGACGTCGGCCGAGGTGGGCGCGGGCCGGCTGAGGATCGTCGTGCCGACGGACGTGACGGTGCGGATGAGCATCGACGTGGGGGTGGGCGACATCCAATTGCCCGGTGACGACAAGAAGGACGTGGACGTGGAGCCGGGCAGGCACAGGGACGTGACGCTGGCGCCGGTGAGCGGCGCGGGGAAGGCGGGCACGCTGGACCTGGGCCTCCAGGTCGGCGCCGGACAGGTGGAGGTGACCCGTGCTGCGGCATGAGTTCCAGCCGGGGCGGCTGATCGTCGGTGTCTTCCTGACGGCCGCGGGGATCGCCTACGCCGGTGACGCGGGGGGCCTGTGGGAGACCGAGTGGTTCGCGGTCATCCCCGTGATGGTGAGCGGCCTCTTCCTGGCAGCGGTGACGGCGTCCGTGACCCGGGCGGTACGCAGGCGCCGCCGCCCGGACGCCCGCCCGGACGGGACGTCCTAGCCCGGCCGCTCAGTGGGTCGGTCCCCCGGATCGCTGCCGTCGCCGGGCCCGGAGCATCGCGTCCAGGGAGAGGTAGGGAGCGCCGGCGAGGACCAGGGGGAGCCAGGCCATCAGGTAGGCGAGGTCGTTGCCGTAGTAGTACGGGGAGTTGGCCCAGCTCACGGTCAGCCAGAGGCTGAGCGAGATCAGCGCACCGCCGAGGGCGGCGAGTCGGGCCAGCAGGCCGAAGAGGGTGCCGAGGCCGACGGCCACCTCGCCGATGGCGATCGCGGTGCCGAAGCCGACCGGGTTCTTCAGCGCCAGGTCGACCAGGGCCGGGATGGCCGCGGAGTCACGGACGGCGCGCATCGTGTCGCCGATGGAGCCGGAACCGCCCGACTTCAGGAAGGCACTGTCGGTCAGTTTGTTCAGCCCGGCGTAGATGAAGGTGACGCCGAGGAAGATCCGCAGGGGAAGGAGGGCGTATCGGGTGGCGATGTCCCGCAGGCCGCGGTCACCGTCGAGATAGGGGGAGTGCGTGTCCGTACGAATGCTGTGAGTCATCGCCAGTAGCCACCTCTCGCCGCCGTGCCCAGGCCCTCACGAGACCATACGTACGACAACGGCGCCCGGCTCAATCCTCCCCCGGACGTTTTTCCGATTTTCGGCTGGTCTTGTCACCCGGGACAAGGGGGAAAGGTGGGCAAGACGGGTCAGAGGTGAGGGTGCCCGCCAGTCCGCTCGTTCGGTTCAGTCCGTCGTCCTCAGTCCGTCGTCCGGTCCGAGTCAGCTCCCTCATTCAGTCTGCCACCTCGACCACGCACCGGTTCGTGGCCACCCCGGCCGCCGTGACCACCTGGACCTCCACCGACCCCGGCTCCACCTCGGCGGGTACGGGGACGGTGAGGACGTCGTCCGTGGGGTTGCTGAAGCCGCCGGTGACGGGGACCAGGGGGACGTGGACGTTGACGGCGCCGATGCGGACGACCATGCGGGAAAGGCGGTCGGCCGTCTGGGCGCCGGGCGGCACGAAGCCGGTGCCGCGGATCTCGATGTCGTCTCCGGTGCGGATCGGGGCGTCCAGGTCACCTGCCTCGCGGGCGCGGACGACGGAGAGGATCACCGGGCGGCCGCCGTCGGCGTACTTGCCGGCCAGGTAGGTCGCGGCGGAGATCAGTACCACTGCCGCGAGGCCCCAGGGCAGGTCGGGGAGCTGGTCCGGGCGGCGGGCGAGACGTACGGCGGCGAAGACCAGGGCGACGGCGCTGATCACGGCGTACTGGATGTCGGCGAAGGCGCCCCGGCCCGCGTCGTCGGTGAGCAGGTCGGCGGCGCGGGGGCGGTGGGCGCGGACCTTCTGCAGGCGCTGGCCGAGGATCCGCAGCCCGACCACCCGGCGCACCAGGACGGCGATACCGCTGACCACGGCGAGGACGGTCACCACGCCGGCGCCACGGGACAGGTCGAGGCCGGAGATGAGGGCGTCGCGGTCGGCGGGAGAGGAGGCGGCGGCCAGGCGGCCGGCCAGGACGAGGACGGCGTAGGCGACGAGGAGAACCCAGGAGGCGGCGACGGTGCGGGAGGTGGACATGCGGTTGTCCTCGCCGATGACGGGTGCGAGCACCCCGCCGCGCGCCCGGTGGAACCAGGAGGCGGCGGTGACGGCGAGGGCCACCACCACGGCGGCGAGCAGCCCTGCGGTGCGGGCGCTGGTCCAGCCTGCGCCGATCGCGGTGAGGGCCTGGCCGAGGAGCAGGACCAGGACGGCGCCCCACACGGTGGCCACGGTGCGCAGCCAGAGACGGGCGAGCCAGGCCTCGCCCTCGGCCCGGCCGCGGTCGGCGACGGCCTCGGCGGACTGGGTCAGTTCCTCCGAGACCCACTGGCGGGAGGCGGAGACCGAGTGGGCCACCGCCGCAGGCAGCCCCTGGCCGGCCGCGAACTCGTCGCGTTTGAGGAGGAATTCGGCGACCGCCCGCCGGTGCCCCTCGCGGGCGCCGTGCGGGCAGTCCCCGCACGCGCAGCCGCCTGTGTGGACACCCGAACCGGTGCCCTGCCTCGCCTCCTGCACCGCCACGCCCGACGCCTGCCTTCCCCACGCCCGGGGCACGGCGCGCAGGGCCCTCCCCGGGGCCGGACGACGCCGTGCAACTCCCTTGTGTCGAGAGCGAATTGTGCCCTACGCCACGGCGTTCTCGGTCGCTGGGCTGGTCACGACGAGTGAAGGTACGGAAGACAGGTTGACCCGGCTGCCAGAATTCCCCCATGGCCGAGATCATCCAGCGGGACGGGACCTGGGCCTTCGACGGCAGCACGATCCGGATCACGCCGGGACGCCACCGCTCCGTACCGCTGTTCCGGCAGACCTACGGGGAGATCGCAGTGCCCCTGGAGGCGGTGTCCGGGGTGGTGTACGAGGCGGAGCGCAGGCGGGGGCGGCTGAGGATGCGGCTGCGCGAGGGCGCGGACCCGTTGCTGCAGGCGACCGGTGGACGGCTGCCGGAGGCGGCGGATCCGTATCGGCTGACGGTGGACGGGGACCGGTCCGGGATGGCCGAGTACGTCGTGGCGGAGATCCGGCAGTCGCTGCTGCTGGACCAGGTCCCCACGGAGCCGACGACGGGGTATCTGCTGCCGGGGCCGCCGGTGCCGGTGTCGGTGCGGTCCTCGGACGGGACGGTGTCCTTCGACGGTACACAGGTCCGGATCGACTGGGCGGACACCTCGGACCGGGTGAAGCGGGCGACCGGGCCGCGGATCATCGGCGTCGGCGACCTGGTGCGGGTGGAGTGGCGGCCCAACACCGGTTACGAGGACGGTTGCCTGAGATTCGCGACCCGGGAGACGGTGCTCTCGAAACTGCCGGCGGAGCGCGACCCGTACGCGCTCGACCTGTGGGGCAGTGTCCGCCGCGATCTGCTGACGGCGCTGGTCGCGGCCGCGGTCACGGCTCGGCTGCCGCATCCCTCGACCCGGCCGGGGGCGACGTGCGCGGACCGGCACCGGCCGCCGGTGGCCGCGCCGCGCCGGCCGGCCGACCACCACGACATGCTGCTGCGCCGGCTGCGGGAGCTGGGCGAGCTGCACCGGGACGGGGTGCTCACCGACGAGGAGTTCGTGCTGACCAAGGCCGCGGTGCTGCGGAGCTTCTGAAGCGTCCGCCGCGCCCGGGGCCCGCGGGGGCTCCGAATCCGCAGGAGCGGCTAGCTCAACAGGTCCGGTTCGCTGCGGCTGATGTCCTGCCACAGAGGCTGGTAGTTGATCCAGGCCACCAGGTCGCCGCCGAGTTGTTCGCGGGTGGCGACGGCGAGTTTGTGGTCGATGAGCAGCGGACGGCCCGCCGCCTTCGCGGTCAGCTGGACCTGCGCGGAGCGTTCCATGGACAGGAACCACCAGGCGGCCGCGTCCACCGAGTCGCCGACGGTCAGCAGGCCGTGGTTGCGCAGCACCAGCGCCTTGTGGGAGTCGAGGGCGGCGGCGATCCGGCGGCCCTCCTCGGCGTCGACGGCGACACCGGTGTAGGCGTCGTAGAGGGCGTGGTCCTCGTAGAAGGCGCAGCTCTCCTGGCTGATGGGGTCGAGCAGGTCGCCGAGGGCGGACAGGGCGCGGCCGTGCACGGAGTGGCAGTGGGCGACGGCGACGACGTCCGGGCGGGCCGCGTGCACCTGGGCGTGGACGGTGAAGGCGGCCTGGTTGACGTGGTAGCGGCCCTCGATGACCTGGCCGTCCTGGTTGACCAGGACGAGGTCGCTGACGGTGACGTGCCGGAACGGCATGCCGAAGGGGTTCACCCAGAAGCAGTTCGAGTACTCGGGGTCACGGGCGGTGATGTGCCCGGACACCCCGTCCTCGAACCCGGCCCGGCCGAAGATCCGCAGCGCGCCCGCGAGCCGCTCCTTGCGGTGCCGGCGCTCGTCGTCGAGCGAGTCGTGCATCGGCGGCATCGCGAACCGGAGCTGATCGGTGGGCAGCGGCAGGGGCGGGGTCGGCCCGTGCATAGGTCCTCCAGCACTGGGTTTGTGTTACGGGCGGAAGTTACCGCCGGTCAGTGCAGGAAAACAGAGCTGTTCCGTAAAGTTGACGCACGCGAGCAATTCACGACAGAAGATGTCGGGTATCGCCACGAGACTGGCACTCATGACGCGTACGAACTGGGCGGCTTTCGCCGCCGCCGCGCCCGAGCTGGCGCACACCGCACAGGAGCGCTTCGCCCCCTACCGCCACCACGTCCTCGCCACGCTCCGCAAGGACGGCTCCCCCCGCACCTCGGGTCTGGAGGTGCAGTTCCTGGACGGAGAGCTCCGGTTCGGCATGATGCCGGACTCGGTGAAGGCCCTGGACCTGCTGCGGGATCCGAGGTTCGCGCTCCAGGCCAACCCCGGGGAGGGCACCGCGATGGGCGGCACCGGGGACGTACGGATCAGCGGCCGGGCGTACGAGGTGACGGACCCGGCGGTGAAGGGGCCGTACGCGGAAGAGGTGAAACCGCCCGAGGGGCCGTTCCACCTCTTCCGTACCGAGCTGACGGAGGTCGTGCGGACCTACGTCGAGGACCCGTACCTGGTCGTCGAGACCTGGCGGCCGGGCGGACCGGTGCGCACGGTCAAGCGCACCTGAGCCCTGAGAAGCCCCACGAGAACGGGGCCTACTCCCACTCGATGGTGCCCGGCGGCTTCGAGGTGACGTCGAGGACGACGCGGTTGACGTCACGCACCTCGTTGGTGATCCGGGTGGAGATCTTCGCGAGGACGTCGTACGGCAGGCGGGACCAGTCGGCCGTCATGGCGTCCTCGGAGGAGACCGGGCGCAGCACGATCGGGTGGCCGTAGGTGCGGCCGTCGCCCTGGACGCCGACGCTGCGGACGTCCGCGAGCAGGACCACCGGGCACTGCCAGATCGAGCGGTCGAGGCCGGCGGCGGTGAGCTCCTCGCGGGCGATCGCGTCGGCGTCGCGCAGGAGGTCCAGCCGCTCCTTCGTGACCTCGCCGACGATCCGGATGCCGAGGCCCGGACCGGGGAACGGCTGGCGCTGGACGATCTCCTCCGGCAGGCCCAGCTCCTGGCCGACCATCCGGACCTCGTCCTTGAAGAGCTTGCGGAGCGGCTCGATCAGCTTGAACTCGAGGTCTTCCGGCAGGCCGCCGACGTTGTGGTGCGACTTGATGTTCGCGGTGCCGGTGCCGCCACCGGACTCCACCACGTCCGGGTAGAGGGTGCCCTGGACCAGGAACTCCACGGCCGGGCCCGCGTCCGCGATGATCTCGGCCTGGGCCTGCTCGAAGACCCGGATGAACTCGCGGCCGATGATCTTCCGCTTCTGCTCCGGGTCGGAGACGCCGGCCAGCGCCTCGAGGAAGCGCGCCTCGGCGTCGACCACGACCAGCTTGACACCGGTCGCGGCCACGAAGTCCTTCTCGACCTGCTCGGTCTCACCCTTGCGCATCAGACCGTGGTCGACGTACACGCAGGTCAGCTGGTCGCCGATGGCGCGTGCGACGAGGGCGGCGGCCACGGCGGAGTCGACGCCGCCGGACAGGCCGCAGATGGCGCGCTTGTCGCCGACCTGCTCGCGGATCGCCGCGACCTGCTCCTCGATGACGTTCCCCGTGGTCCACGAGGGCGTGAGCCCCGCGCCGCGGTACAGGAAGTGCTCCAGGACCTGCTGGCCGTGCGTGGAGTGCATGACCTCGGGGTGGTACTGGACGCCGTAGAGCTTCTTCTCGTCGTTCTCGAAGGCGGCGACCGGGACCACGTCCGTGGACGCGGTGACGGCGAAGCCCTCGGGGGCGGCGGAGCAGGCGTCGCCGTGCGACATCCACACGTGCTGCTCGGCGGGGGTGCCCTCGAACAGGGTGGAGGCCGACTTGGAGACGTGCAGGTCGGTACGGCCGTACTCGCGGGCGCCGGTGTTGTCGACGGTGCCGCCGAGGACCTGGGCCATCAGCTGGAAGCCGTAGCACATGCCGAAGACGGGGACGCCGGCCTCGAAGAGCTCGCGGTCCAGGCGGGGGGCGCCCTCCTCGTACACGGACGAGGGGCCGCCGGAGAGGATGATCGCCGCCGGGTTCTTGGCGAGCATCTCGGCGACCGGCATGGTGCTGGGCACGATCTCGCTGTAGACCCGGGCCTCGCGGACGCGACGGGCGATGAGCTGGGCGTACTGCGCGCCGAAGTCGACGACCAGGACGGTGTCGGGAGCGGCGGCAGCGGGAGTCGCTGATGACACGGGGTGCCTTCCGGCGGTCTGGGCGGGGGTCTGTGCCATCGATTCTAACGGGGCACGGTGGGACGGCTCCCGGATCGGGGTTCTGTGGCATACTCGCCCCCATGCTCACCCAGACGACCTTCCTGTTTACCTATGGCGACCGGCCCACCGGCTGCCATGGTCGTGCTGCTTGAGCAACTGACAAGCGACTTCCCCAGGCGCCCCGGGCCGACAAGGTCCGGGGCGCCTGGTGTTTCTCCGGATCGTGCCGGTCCGGGGCGCCCCCCCCCGCAGACGAGGAGCCCCGCCATGACCGCCACCGACACGACCTGCACGACCGCCACCGACACGACCGCTCTCGATGTGACCGGTGCCCGCACCCCCGAGGCCGCCGGTGTGATCAGCGGTGCGCGCGAGCGCATCGACGCGCTCGACGACCGGATCATCGGCCTGATCCAGGAACGGATGGCCGTCTCCGCCGTCGTCCAGGAGGCCCGGATCGCCTCCGGCGGCCGTCGCGTGAACCTCTCCCGCGAGATGGAGGTCCTCGGCCACTGGAGCGACGCGCTCGGCAGGCCCGGCACGGCCCTCGCGATGACGCTGCTGGAGCTGTGCCGGGGGCGTATCTGAGTTCGGTACGGCTCTCACCCGTACGGCGCGTGACCGGCACCCGGGCCGCCTCGTTGGTGGGGTGTCCGTGCCAGCCAGGGGCGGGCCCGAAAGAACCACGCGTGGCTCGCTGGGGCGATGAGACGTACGGAACGTGCCGTGCGTCGTGGGACCTCGCTCCAGTCAAGTGACCGGACGGCAGGGGACAGCAGCCCGGTCACCCAAAGACGGCCGGCTCCGGGGACGCCCGGGGCCGACCGGCGGAAAATTGCAAAAATGCACAAGGGCTGGGTCAAACGGTTGCGGAGGCCGCGGACATCCAGCACGATGCAGAGAAGGCCACCGAGGCCTTCACAGTTCCCAAGTCCCAGTTCAGGCAACGGTATTGCCGTGTGCCGGCCGTCCGCCAAAGGTCGGGACCTGCCGTACGTCCCGAGCGCGCCGGGCGCCGACCCGAGTACGGACGGTGGTACAGGGCACAGAGACCAGCGGCGCAACCCCCCGGCGCCGCTTCCAGGCACCGGCGCTGCCCTGACGTCGGTG
This sequence comes from Streptomyces sp. NPDC007162, assembly GCF_040634175.1. Classification (NCBI taxonomy): domain Bacteria; kingdom Bacillati; phylum Actinomycetota; class Actinomycetes; order Kitasatosporales; family Streptomycetaceae; genus Streptomyces; species Streptomyces sp. NPDC007162. The sequence continues at coordinate 11,655 of NZ_JBEYFC010000025.1, read as the reverse complement.
CTGACCGAAGAAGGGCCCCGCGGCTCCGTCCCGCGGGGCCCTTCGCCTGCTGCGGAGACCCACGTCGCGCGAGAGCCCCCGGGTCACGTACGGCTGACCACGTTGCACCCCTTCGGCGCCTCGTCGAGGGCGCGGCTGCGGTCGTACGGGTCGATCGAGGGACCGGTCGGGTCGGCGCCGCCGGTGGACGCCTGGGACGGGAACTGCGGGTGCAGGTAACCGTCGTGGACGCCGCAGGACGAGTTGCCGGCGGACTCGTCGTAGCGCAGGAGGTTCAGCCGGCCCGGGGTGACCCGGTAGTGCGCGGGGTCGGAGAGTTCGGTGTCGACGACGCGGCGCACGATGGTGCGGGCGACCTCGGTGGAGCCGTCCGCGCGCACCACCGGGTAGACGAAGGTGTAGTCGGCGTGCACGGCGACGCCCTCGAACTTGCCCTTCTCGAAGGTGATCCGGCCGCGCACCTTGACGACCTTCCCGGCCGGCCGTATCTCCTTCGCGTCGAAGCGGCTGAAGAGGAACAGCGGGTCGTGGGTCCTGCTGGGGTCGCGCAGTGAGGTGTTCAGGTCGTCGAGCACGCCCGGCTGCTGGGGGTCGAGCACCGAAAGCGCGGTTTCGGGGCGGCCACCGGCCACCACCTCAGGGTTGAGGTTGGCGTCGACCAGCAGCTTCTTGGTCTGCTGGAGGGCCAGTTCGACGCGGGCCTTCGGGATCACGCCGAGCGCGGTGGCCTTCGGCAGCACGATGCCGGCGGCGCCGTCGGCCCAGCGCAGCGCCGGTGAGCCGGCGAACGGGTGGGCGAGGGTGGGGCTGCCCGGGGCGGCCGCGGAGGGTGGGGCGGTGGGCGCGGCGGTCTCGGCGGGCAGCGCCGAGGTGGCCGTGTCCGGGTCCGAGGACGTGCCGGTGAGCGAGCCGAGCGGGTCACCGGGGATCAGGGACGGCCGCATCGCCACGACGGCCACGGCGATCGCCAGCGGCACGCCGACGAGTGCCCATCCCTTACGGCGTCTGGCCGCCCGCCCGTTCATCTCCTGCCAGGCGGGGCCGGTCCGCCACCCCTCGGGCTCCCCCTTGCGCCCCTTGAGCCGCTCGGTCACCTCGCGCGCCCGGGCGGAGGGCTCCTTCGGAGCGGACTTGCGGATGTCCCGCTCGGTGTCGCGCATGAACTGTTCCCACACCTCGTCGGGCAGGGAAGAGGAGGACGACGGCTCGTCCCCCGACGACTGCTCGGACCGTCTGTCAGACATGGCACTCTCTCGCTCGGCCGCTTGACGGGGGTGAGAATAACCACCCCACCGAACGACGAAGTGAAGTGACGACCGTCACATAAGAATTCTGTGAATGCGGAGGCAACCATTCACAGGATTCACCGGTCACATCACCGGAACCAGCGGTTACATCCGCCCGCCGCACCTGAGTCAACGGGGTCCTTCATGAAGCTTCGTCGCGCCATGGCCGCGGCAGCCGCCACGGCTGCCCTCGCACCGCTCGCGCTGCTGTCCGCACCGGCCGCGTTCGCGGAGGACACCGCGTCGCCGACGGCGACGGAGAGCGCGCCCAGCGAGATACCCAGCGAGCCCGCGTCTCCCACCCCGTCCGACTCCCTCCCGCCGAGCGACAGCGCGTCGCCGTCCGAGTCCGCGTCGCCCTCCGCCCCGCCCAGCGACAGCGCGAGCCCCAGCGCCTCCGCCTCTGCCTCCGCGTCCGCCTCGACGGAGCCCTCCGAGTCGGCCGAGCCCAGCGAGGACCCGTCCGACCCGGACGTGCCGTACTGCGAGGACCTCGACGAGAACTTCGGCAACGCCAAGGTGTCCGCCGACATCAAGGGCCTGCCCGGCAAGATCGTCGCGGGCGACGGCTTCCACGCCTTCAAGCTGACCGTGACGAACGAGTCGAAGGCCGACGTCGACGGCGTCGCCTTCTACGCCGAGATCGAGAACTACGAGCTGGACGAGTCGAAGTACCTCAGCCCGTACGTCGACCTGGAGTTCAAGAACCCCGACAGCGGCTCCTGGGACCGGATCGGCAGCGACGACTGGGCCGGCGACTACTTCTTCTACGTGGAGAAGCTGAAGTCGGGCGCGAGCAAGTCGGTCGACCTGCGCGTCTCCATCGACGCCAAGGCGCCCGCCGGTGACGCCTACTCCTTCGGCTCCGGTGCCTACCTCGACAAGGTCGACGGCCAGGACTGCATCGCCGAGGGCTGGGCCCAGTACGACTTCACGGTCCTCAAGGCCGGCTCGTCCAACCCCGACCCGGGTACCGCCAAGCCGGGCGACAGCGGCGGCAAGGACTCCGTGAAGAAGCCGCAGGGCAACGTCGCCGACCTGCCGACCGGCAACCTCGCGGAGACCGGCTCCAGCTCGGCGCTCCCGGTGATCGGCCTGGTCGGCGGGGCCGCCGTGGTGGCCGGCGCGGCCGCGGTGTTCGTGGTGCGGCGCCGCAAGGCCGGCGCGGACGCATAGGCAAGGTCGCGCCGGCCGCCGCGGCGCGGCGGCCGCGCACCGATGAAGAGGGACCTGGGCTCGGAGGGGGGCTCAGGTCCCTTTTCGCTGCCAGGACGCTCGCCTTCGGGACGGCTACTTCTTCGGCGGTACGGCCGGGATGCCGAGGAACGGCAGCCGCAGGGCACCGAACGCCTCGGCCGGGACCGCCGGTTCGCGCGGCTCCACCGGCCGCAGGCGCCGGTACGCCTCGCCCTGCCGCGGACGCGGGTCCGGCTCACCCTTGTTGGGCCAGTACGACATCGCGCGCTCGGCCTGCGCCGTGATGGTCAGGGACGGGTTCACCCCCAGGTTCGCGGAGACGGCGGCGCCGTCCACGACCGAGATGCCCGGGTGGCCGTACAGCCGGTGGTACGGGTCGATGACCCCGGTCTCGTGGGAGTCGCCGATCGGGCAGCCGCCGAGGAAGTGGGCGGTGAGCGGGGTGCCCATCAGCTCGCCGACGTTGCTGCCGGCGAAGCCGTTGATCTCGGCGGCCAGCACGGTGGCCACCTCCGAAGCCGCCCTGATCTGCTTGGGGTTGGGCGCGCCGTGCCCCTGCCGGGCGGTGAGCAGGCCCTTGCCGACGCCGTCCGGTTTCAGGTACGTCGTCAGGGAGTTGTCCAGCGACTGCATGACCAGACCGATGATGGTCCGCTCCGACCAGCGCCGGTTGGAGAGCGAGCGCAGCACGAGCAGCGGATGGCGGGCAGCGTTCGCCAGCCAGCCGAGGACCCGGGAGGAGCCCTCCGCGTAGGGCACCTGGAGGATCGACAGGCCGCCCATCGCGTTCGAGCCCTTGCCGTACCGGACCGGCTCGATGTGCGTGTTCTCGTCCGGGTGGATGGAGGACGTGATCGCGACGCCCCTGGTGAAGTCGGCCCGCGGGGCGCCGTGCGCCCTGCGGTAGCGGCGGTCGTCGGTCTGGGCCCCCACCAGGGCCTCGGAGTTGGTGCGGGTGAGGTCGCCCAGCCGGTCGGAGAGGTACGGCAGCTGTCCGCCCGCCTTCATCCGGTGCAGGAGGGTCTGGGTGCCGTACGTGCCGGCGGCGACGACGACCCGGCGCGCCTTGAAGACCCGGCCCTTCGCCTTCTTCCTGTCGTCCGTCGGGAGGGTCGCGACCGCGTAGCCGCCCTGCGAGTCGTCGGTGACGGAGACGACGGTGGTCATCGGGTGGACCACCGCGCCCGCCTGCTCGGCGAGGTGCAGGTAGTTCTCGTTGAGGGTGTTCTTCGCGCCGTGCCGGCAGCCGGTCATGCACTCGCCGCACTCGGTGCAGGCGTTGCGGGCGGGGCCCACACCGCCGAAGTAGGGGTCGGCGACCTGGTCGCCGGGCGCCGCCTCGGCCTCGCCGTCGGCGTCCTTGCCGTCGCCGAAGAAGACGCCGACCGGGGCGAGGTGGAAGGTGTCGCCGACGCCGAGTTTCTCCGCGGCGGCCTTCAGGTGGAGGTCCGAGGGGGTCATCGTCGGGTTGAGCCGGACGCCGAGCATGCGCTGGGCCTGGTCGTAGTACGGCGCCAGCTCCTCCTGCCAGTCCGTGATGTCACGCCACTGGGGGTCGTCGAAGAAGGGCTTCGGCGGGACGTAGAGGGTGTTGGCGTAGTTGAGGGAGCCGCCGCCGACGCCCGCGCCGGCCAGGACCATGACGTTGCCGAGGAGGTGGATGCGCTGGATGCCGTAGCAGCCGAGCTGGGGGGCCCAGAGGTAGTTCTTGATGTCCCAGGAGTTCTTGGGGAGGGTGTCGCGGGTGAAGCGGCGGCCCGCCTCCAGGACGCCTACGGTGTAGCCCTTTTCCGTCAGGCGCAGGGCGGTGACGGAGCCGCCGAAGCCTGAGCCGACGACTATGACGTCGTAGTCGTAGGTGTCCTGGGGCACGGGTGCTCCTCGTCGAGTTTCGCGTGCGGGTGAGTCGTGGTTGCTCGCGCAGTTCCTCCCCCAGCCTTCGGCCGGGGGGTGCCCCCAGCGCCCCTTCGGGGCGCCTCTCAGCGCAGCCTCAGTGCCTTCATCACCCGGAGACTGGTGCTCATGAAGGCCGCGTACTTCTCGTCGTCCATGCCCAGTGCGGGGGCCATCGGCAGCAGGCGCTGCTGGGCGACGGTCTGCGCCTCCGTGTACTTGAGGATGCCCTCCGAGCCGTGGCGGCGGCCGAGGCCCGAGTCCTTCATGCCGCCCATCGGGGACTGGACGCTGCCGTACGCGGGGGCGTAGCCCTCGTTGACGTTGACCGTGCCGGTGCGCAGGCGGGCGGCGACGGCGCGGCCGCGGCTGCCGTTCTTCGTCCAGACGGAGGAGTTGAGGCCGTACGGCGTGCCGTTGGCATGCTCGATCGCCTCGTCGTCCGTCCTGAAGCGGTAGATCGAGACGACCGGGCCGAAGGTCTCCTCCGTGCAGACGGCCATCGCGTCCTCGACGCCGTCGAGGATGGTGGGCTCGTAGAAGTAGGGGCCGATGTCCGGGCGGGCGGTGCCGCCGGCGACGACGGTCGCGCCCTTCTCGACGGCCTCCGCCACGTGCCGGGTGACCGTCTCCAACTGCCGTTCGCCGACCAGGGAGCCCATGTCGGCGCCGTAGGCGAGGGACCGGCCCAGACGCATGGCCCTGGTGCGGGCGGCGAAGCGCTCCACGAACGCGTCGGCGATCGACTCGTGGACGTACAGCCGCTCGATGGAGATGCAGAGCTGGCCGGCCGAGGAGAAGCAGGCCCGGACCGCGCCGGCGGCCGCCTTCTCGATGTCGGCGTCGTCCAGGACCAGCATCGCGTTCTTCCCGCCGAGTTCGAGGGAGACGCCGACCAGGCGGGCCGCGGCGCCCTGGGCGACCTCGCGGCCGGTGCGGGTGGAGCCGGTGAAGGAGACGTAGTCGGCGTGCCGGACGACCTCGGGTCCGACGACCGGGCCCTCGCCGAGGACGACCTGGAAGACGTCCGCGGGCAGGCCGGCCTCGATGAGCAGGTCACGCGCCCACAGTGCGGTCAGGCAGGTCTCGGTGTCCGGCTTCATGACGACCGCGTTGCCCGCGACGAAGGCGGGGAGGGCGTCGCCCACGGAGAGTTCGAGGGGGTAGTTCCAGGGGGCGATCTGCCCGACGACACCGCGCGGGTGCCGCAGTTCGGTGACCTTGGTGAGGGTCGGCATGGCGCCGGCGTGCCGCTTGGGCCGGAGGTAGGAGGGGGCCTTGCGGCCGTAGTGGCGGGAGGCGACGGCGACGGCCTGCACCTCCTCGTGGGCGTGCAGGCGGGCCTTGCCGGTCTCCAGCTGGATGAGGTCGAGGACCTCGGCCTGCCGCTGGAGGACCAGGTCGTGGAAGCGGAGCAGGACGGCGGCGCGCTGCCGTACCGGCACCTTCGCCCACACGGCCTGGGCGGCGCGGGCCGCTTCGTAGGCCTTCGCCACGTCCTCGGGGGTGGACTCGGGGAGGTCGGCCAGCTTCTCGCCGGTGAAAGGCGTGTGATTGGCCGTGCGTCCCGAGCCGACGACGCCCTTGGTGAGCTGGGCGACCAACTCGGGCGTGACCACGTCGGCGGCCGTTCTGGCCCCTACGGGGGCGGGGGCGAGGGGGTTCGTGCCGGTGGGGGCCGGTGCGTGCGCCGGGGCCTGCGAGTCCGTCATGTGCCGCAGGGTATGCGGCGGCGGGGCCTTTGGGTACCCGTGGGTAACCCGGTTTCACGGAGAACACCCACGCTGCCAGTGATCACTGGCAGCGAATGCGCTGATCAGGAGGTGGGGCGGGGACGATCAGCGCGCTCCGGTTTTTTGGCGAGGAGCAGGCCGAGGGCGGCGAGGGGGGTGAGGCGGCGGGGTTCGGCGGCCTCCGGGTCCGGTGCGGCCGGGGGCGCCGGGGAGGGGTCCGGAGCGGGCGCGGGCGGTGCCGGGGGCTCGGTGACCCACTGCGGAAGGTCCACTCCGGCGGCCTGGGCCAGCACCTCGGCGGCGTCCGCGGCCGACGGGCGGGCCTCGGGGTCCGGCGCGAGGAGTTGTTCGAGCAGCTTCCCGAGAGCGCCGTCCGCGCTGCCCGCGGCGGCACGGAGCAACGCGCCCAGGGACCACAGGTCGGAGGCCGGCCCGGCGGCCCCGCGCTCCTCGCCGTACTCCGGGGCGGCGAAGCCGCCGAGACCCTGCCCCGAGCCGGTGCCGAAGTCGGTGACGACGACGCGCTCGCCGTCCGCCGCCAGGAGCACGTTGGACGGCTTGAGGTCCCGGTGCACGATCCCGACGCAGTGGGCGGCGTGCAGCGCGCCGAGGACGGCGAGCCCGATGCGGGCGGCCTCGGCGGCCGGCCGCGGCCCGTCGGCGGCCAGGACCCCGTCGAGGGACCGCCCTTCCACCAACTCCATGACGGTCCAGGGCAGTTCGCCGTCGAGGAGTACGTCGTGAATGGCGACGGCGGCCGGATGGTCGACGCGGGCGGCGGCGCGGGCCTCGTGCAGCAGGCGGTGGGCGGCGCGCTGCCGTTCCTCGTCGTCGGCGCCGCCGGGCAGCCGCGGCTCCTTGACGGCGACGTGCCGCCCGTCCTGCTCGTCACGGGCGCGCCACACGGTGCCGGCCGGCCCGGTGCCGATGGGCCGGGCGAGCCGGTAACGCCCGCCGATCAGACGTCCCTCGACCGGCCGTTCGCCGTCTTCGCTCATGTCACATGAGTACCTTGCGCACCATGCCGTTGTCGAAGCGGCGCGGTCACAGGGCCGTGGGCCGGCGCGGGCACCGCCGCCACCGGACGACGCGCCCCGATCCGTCCCGCGACCGGCCGGTAAAGTCCCAGGAATGCCGAGAGTCAAGGTCAGCGTCATCGTTCCCACCTACAACACCGGGAAGTACGTCGACGAGTGCGCGCCGTCGCTGCTGGGACAGAGCCTGCCCGCCGACGAGTACGAGGTCATCTACGTCGACGACGGCTCGACCGACGACACACTGACCCGGCTGGAGCGGATCGCCGGCGAGCATCCCAACGTCCAGGTGCACACCCAGCCCAACTCCGGCTGGCCCGGCGCCCCGCGCAACCTCGGGATGCGGCACGCCAACGGCGAGTACATCCAGTTCGTCGACCACGACGACACGCTCGGGCCCGAGGCCCTGGAGCGGCTGTACGAGCACGCGAAACGCAACGACGCCGACGTCGTCCTCGGCAAGATGTCCAGCACCATGGTCCGGCCCCGCCGCCTGTTCCGGCACACCGTCGACACCTGCACCATCGAGAACGACGAGCTCATGCAGAGCATGTCGCCGCACAAGATGTTCCGGCGGGCCTTCGTCGAGGAGCACGGCCTGCGCTTCCCCGAAGGGCCGTGGATCCTGGAGGACCTGCTCTTCGTCAGCGCCGCCTACCTCAAGGCCGAGCGGATCTCCGTGCTCGCCGACTACCCCTGCTACTACTGGATGAAGCGGGACGACGGCGGCAACAACACCCAGCACCGTTTCAACCCGCGGCACGGCTTCTGGGCCAACACCCGCACCGTCGTCCGCCAGATCAAGGACGGCACCCGGCCCTCCGACGACCTCGACGCCCTCCAGAACCGTCTCCTGCACCGCATGTACCACGTCGAGGTCCTCTCCCGTACCCGCGAGCCCGAGATCCTCCGCGAGGACCCCGCCGAGCAGCGCGCGCGGTTCGAGGCGGCCCGCGAGCTGGCGGTGACGGAGTTCCCCGCGGCCGTCCGCGAAGGGCTGCCCGCGGTCTCCCGGCTCCGTGCCGCACTCCTCGAAGGCGGCGACTTCGACGGAGCCGTCGCCCTCGCCGAGCGCGTCCGCCAGGTCACGGCGCGTTGCGAGGTCGGGACGCCGGCCTGGGAGGACGGCCGTCTCGTCGCCGACGTCACCCTCGGCCTCGTGCGCGGCGACGGCGAGCCCCTCGTCCTCGTCGAACGGGACGGAAAGCAGTGGCTCGACCCGGAGCTGCTGGCCGGGGTGCCGGGGACCGAGGACGGCTGGGAGGTCCGCGATCCCTTCCGGCTGGCCTACGCCGAACTGGTGGTCAAGGACCGGGACCGGGAGGACTGGTGGTACCCCGAGGGCGACCTGGAGGTGGGTCTCCGGCCGCTCGGCGACGGGCGCGGTCAGCTCGTCGCGGCCGGACGGCTGCGCCTCGATCCCGAGCGGCTCGCCGGTGGGCGGCCGTTGGAACGCGGGGTGCACGACGTGTGGGTGTATGCGCAGCTGCTGGGCATCGACCGGATGGTGCGGGTGACGGGCGGGGGCACGCCGGGGAGCCCGGCCGCCGGTCCGGCGGTGACCGGCGGGCGGCTGGCGCTGCCGTACTGGACGGGGAGCGGCCAGCTGGCCCTGGACATCGACCAGCGGCAGCGGAAGGTGGGGGCGGACACTGCGGAGGCGGCGGCGGCGAACCCGGCGCGCGGGGAGGGGTCTTCGCTCGCGCTGCCCTACGTCGCGGCGGCGACCGGCGCTCCGGCCCGGATCAAGGTCGGCGTGGGCACGGTGACGGTGCAGGCCGAGCTGGTCCCCGAGGCGGGGACGGCCCGGCTGCGGCTGCCGGCGCGCCTGCAACTGCCCACCGGCCGGCATCCGGTCACGTTCCCGAAGGCGTCGGCGCCGATCGCGTACGCGGTGGTCAGGGGCGGTGCGGTGCAGCGCCTGGAGGGTCCGTCGTACCGGGCCCGCCCGACGCGCCGTCTCATGGACGCGGCGACGGACGGCCTGCGGCGCGTGCGGCGCACGTCCTGAGCGGTCCGGTCTCCTGTTCCGGCCCCTCGCTCATCCCGCCGCGAACGTGTCCACCGCGACGTCGAAGTACTCCCGCGCCTCCCGCACCTTCCCGACCGGAGCCGACACCCACACGTCGTACAGCCGTCCGTTCTCCTCCCAGCAGAGGTCGTAGGTGTGCCGGGGCCCCTCGGTCGCGCTGAAGCCCTTCCAGGTGAACTCCCAGAACGCGGCCGGGTGTCCGGAGTGGGTGGTGTCGGTGACCCGGCCGTCGTGGTAGCCGGGGTTGGTGCTCGGTCCCTCGGCCGCCGCCCGCCGCATCACCGTTCCGGGTCCGCCCGTCGGCGACTCGGACACCTTGATGCCGAGCCGGAAGGTCTGCCCCGGCGACAGGTAGAAGACGCGCTCGCCCTGCGGATCGCGGGTGAAGCCCTCGGGCACGGCCAGCGAGAAGCCGGCCGGGTCCTGCGCGAAGCGGTAACCGGAGGGCGCGGTGCGGTTGCCGGTGGCCGGCGGGGCGGGGGAAGCGGGCGCCGAGGAGGACGACGGGGCGGGTGCGGCGGTCGACGTGTAGGAGGCGGAGACGGCCGTCGTGGCGCCGGGACCCGGCGTACCGCCGTCCCCGCCGCCGTGGAACAGCAGCGTCGCCGCCGACACGCCCGCCCCGGCCACCGCGGCGACCAGCAGCGCGGCCACCAGCAGCCCGCGCGTGGCGGAGGAGCGCGGCGCGGCGCCCGGCACCGGCGGCCGTGGCACGTCCCGCTGGGTCGGCGTGTACGACACCACGCCCGCGCCCCCCGTCGGCGCCGGCGCCACCACGGCCCCCGTGTCCAGGTACCCGCGCAGCATCCGCTCGGCCTCCGCCGCGCCCAGCCGCCGCTCGGGATCCCGCTCCAGCAGCCCTCGTACGACGGGCAGCAGCGGCTCCGCCTGGGCCGGTGGCCGGATCTCGTCGGAGACCACGGCGTGCAGGATCCCGCCGAGCGAGTCGCGCCGGAACGGCGACTCGCCGCTGAGCGCCGCGCACAGCAGCGCCCCCAGCGACCACAGGTCGGACGCCGGGCCGGACCGGGAGCCGGACATCCGCTCCGGCGCGGTGTACTCGGGCGAGCCGACGAAGGAACCGGTCTCGGTGAGCGTGGTGGCGCCCGACACCTGGGCGATGCCGAAGTCGGTGAGCACGACCCGCCCCGTACCGGCCTCGACGAGCACGTTCGCCGGTTTGATGTCCCGGTGCAGCACTCCGGCCTCGTGCGCCGTGCGCACCGCGCCGAGCAGGTCGGCCCCGATCCGCGCGGCCTCGGCGACGTCCACCGGGCCGCCCCGGGAGATCCGGTCGGCGAGCGAACCGCCGTCGATCAGCTCCATGACGATGTACGGCCGTCCGCCGTCCTCCACCACGTCGTGGACGACGATGATGTGCGGGTGGTGCAGCTGCGCGACCGCCTGCGCCTCACGCAGGGTGCGGTCGCGGCGCAGCCGCGCGTCGTCGTCGGAGAGGGTGTCGTCGACGGTGAGCTCCTTGACGGCGACCTCCCGCCCCAGGAGCTGGTCGGTGGCCCGCCACACGACGCCCATGCCGCCGCGTCCGAGCCGCGCCCCCAGGCGATACCGCCCCGCGACCAGACGTACGGCGTCGTCCCCCGGATTCACCATGAGGCCCATGATGCCGCACCGGACGCTCGGCTTCCGGACTGCGTCCGGCCAAGACGCACGGCCGATGCGCCCGGGCGGGGTGCCCGGTGGCGGCTCAGCCCGACGTCCCCGGATCCCAGGTCTGCAGCACCCACTTGAACTGCTTGCTCGCCGTCGCCCAGTCCTTCGCCGGCGACGACATGTAGATCGCGTACTCGACGCCGTCCCGCGAGTAGTACGTCTCCTCGATCGCGCGGCGCGGCCCCGGCACATAGGGCGGGTCCTTCTTCAGCGCGGTCCAGGTGTACTCCCACACCGCCCCGGGCCGGTCCCGGTACAGGTTCTTCTCCATGGTCACGCGGTGGTAGTCGACCAGCTTGTGCAGCTGCTGCTCCAGGTCCTCCTGGTGCGCGAGCGCGTCGGAGAAGTCGGGTGAGCTGTCGACGGCGATGCGCACGAAGTGCTTGCCGTCGTCGGGCGTGTAGTCGATCTGCTTGAGGTCGCCGTCGATGCCGTAGACACTCCGCTTCCAGCCCTTGGGCAGGGAGAGGCTGAAGCCGAGCGGGTCGTGCTTGGTCACCCAGTCGGTGGGGACCGCGCCGTCCGGGGTCGAGGTGGCGCCCTGCGAGGACGAACCGGACGTGGCCGGCGCGACGTTGCCGGAGTCGTCCTGCCGCTGTCCGGAGTCCCACTTCTGCAGTGCCACGGCCGCGCCACCGCCGATCAGCGCGGCCAGGGCCACGACGAGCGCGAGCGTGCGCAGCCGACGCCGCCGTGGCTGCGCGGCGGCGGGCGCCCCGCCGCCCGGCCCCGCAAGAGCAGCAACAACAGCAATAACGCGAGGTTGCCCGCCCACTCCCCGGGGCGGCGCCCCGCGATCAGCCGGG
>NZ_JBEYFC010000024.1:0-35865 GCF_040634175.1 Streptomyces sp. NPDC007162 | reverse complement strand
CGCGGTCGTCAGGGACTGCACGAGCGTGTCCAGAGCGGTGCCCGGGGCGATCTCCCGGCGCTCCCCGTTGACGGAGATGTTCATGCGGTCTGCTCCACGAGTACGTCGAGAACGGGGCCGAAGCGCCTCGGCGTGAACGGACGGGCCTCGGCCGGCAGCTCGCCGCCGGTCAGCAGCTCCGCCATCACGTCCCCCGTGACCGGCGTGAGCAGCACCCCGTTGCGGTAGTGCCCGGTGGCCAGCGCCAGCCCGTCGAGGCGGGTCGGCCCGAGCAGCGGCGCGTTGTCGGGGGAGCCGGGGCGCAGCCCGGCCCGGGTCTCGGCCAGCGGCAGTTCGGTGATGCCGGGAACCAGCTCATGGGCGTCGCGCAGCAGCTCGTAGACGCCGCCCGCCGTGACGGTGGTGTCCCAGCCCAGCTCCTCACTGGTCGCGCCGACGACCAGCTCGCCGTTCTCCCTGGGCACCAGGTAGACATTGCCGCCCCGCACCACGGCCCGCACGGTCCGGCTGAGGAACGGCGCGTGGCGCGGGGGCACCGTCAGTCGCAGCACCTGCCCCTTCACGGGCCGCACCGGCGGCAGCACGTCGTCGGGGACGCCTGCCAGCCGCCCGCTCAGGCTCCCGCCCGCGAGCACCACCTGCCCGGCGCCCAGCGTCCGTCCCGCGCGCGTGACGGCGCCGGCCGCCCGCTCCCGTACGACGTCCAGCCGCTCGGCCCAGTCGCGGTGGAACACCACCCCGGCCCGCTCGCACGCCGTGACCAGGGCGGCCGCCAGCCGACGCGGGTCGATCTGGTGGTCGCCGTCGACCCGCAGCCCGCCGCGCACCCCGGGCGCCAGCATCGGCTCCAGGCGCCGGCACTCCCGCCCGGAAAGCCACTGCGAGTCCAGACCCGACTGCTGCTGCAGGGCGTGCAGTTCCCGCAGGTGGGCGCGGTCGTCGGCGTCCAGGGCGACCGCGAGCGTGCCGCAGCGCCGGTAGCCGAGGTCCTGGCCGGTCAGCTCGGTCAGCTCGGCGGCGAAGCCGGGATAACGGCGGGCGGAGGCCAGGTTGAGCCCCAGCAGGGTCTGCTCGCCGTGGTGCAGTTCGGTGACCGCGGCCAGCATCCCGGCCGCGACCTGCGCGGCCCCGCCGCCGGGCGCCGGGTCGACCACGGTGGTGGCGAGCCCGCGCTGAGCCGCCCGCCAGGCCGTGACCAGACCGATGATCCCGCCCCCGATGACGAGGACGTCGGACGTACGTGAGGACATGGGCGTCCAGCCCCTCCCTTCGCCGGCATGACCCGGATCAGGTTCGTACGGTCGGAGGCCGCCAGCCTCCCTCTCAGCCCGGTGCGTCCGGGCTCCCGCGTGTGCTTGTACGTCCGCCACCCTAGCCCGAGTCGTCCGGCGCGGTAAGGACGCCCTCGCCGGGCGCTGTGCAACAGGTCACGCGGCACGCCCCCTGACTGACTCTTTGTCAGTTGTCTATCGTTCTTGTCCATGGTGATCAGGTGAGCGGGCAGACGCAGCGACAGGGCACGTCACAGGAGCGGCGCGTGGTCGTCGTGGGCGCGGGCATGGCCGGGGTGCAGACCGCCGTCGCCCTGCGCGAGCGGGGTTTCACGGGCACGGTCACGCTGATCGGCGCCGAGCCGCACCAGCCGTACGACCGGCCGCCGCTCTCCAAGGCCGTGCTGCTCGGCAAGGCGGAGGGCTCGGCCTTCGAGGTCGACTTCGAGGCGCTCGGCATCGAGCTGGCGCTGGGCCGCGAGGCGGTCGGCGTGCGCACCGCCGACCACGAGCTGGACACCGAGGCGGGACCGGTGCCGTACGACGTCCTGGTGCTCGCGACCGGTGCCGAGCCGATCACGCTGCCCGGCACCGAGGGGGTGCCCGGCGTCCACCTGCTGCGCACCCTGGACGACGCCGAGCGGCTGCGGCCGGTGCTCGCCCGGCAGCACGACATCGTGGTGGTCGGCGCGGGCTGGATCGGCGCCGAGTTCGCCACGGCCGCGCGTGCCGCCGGCTGCGCGGTGACCGTCGTGGAGGCCGCCGACCGGCCGCTCGCCGGGGCCCTGCCCGCCGATGTCGCCGCGCCAATGGCCGCCTGGTACGCGGACAGCGGCACCGAACTGCGCACGCACGCGCGCGTGGCGCGCGTCGAACCCGGCGCGGTGGTCCTCGACGACGGCGCGCGGGTCCCCGCGGGCGCCGTCGTGGTCGGCATCGGCGCCCGCCCCGCCACCGGCTGGCTGGCCGGCTCCGGCATCGAGCTGGGCGCCCACGGCGACGTGATCGCCGACGACCGCCTGCGCACCGGCGCGCCGGACGTCTACGCCGTCGGCGACTGCGCGTCCTTCCCGTCCGGCCGCTACGGCGACCGCCTGCTGATCCACCACTGGGACAACGCCCTTCAGGGCCCGCGCACGGTGGCCGCCAACATCCTCGGCGAGTCCGACGCCGTCTACGACCCGGTGCCGTACTTCTGGTCCGAACAGTTCGGCCGCTTCGTCCAGTACGCGGGCCACCACGCGTCCGCCGACCGGATGATCTGGCGCGGCGACCCGACGGGCCCGGCCTGGAGCGTCTGCTGGCTCCGCGAAGACCGCCTGACGGCCCTCCTGGCGGTAGGCCGCCCCCGAGACCTGGCCCAGGGCCGCCGCCTGATCGAGGCGGGGCGCCAGATGAACCCGGAGGCCCTGGCCGACCCGGCCCGCCCTCTGAAGAACGCGACTGCAGCGCCCCAATAGGGGCGCTGGGGGTACCCCCGGCCGAAGGCTGGGGGAGGAACTGCGCGACAAGCCACGACGGTGCCGCACTCCGGACGACTACCGATCGCACCCCACCCGGCGGAGCGCCTACCCTGGACCCGTGACCGAGATTGACGCAAACATCGATGCTCTCGTCCCCGCCTGGCTCACCCTCCCCGACATCGCAGAGATGCTCGACGTCGAGGTGACCCGCGTGCGGCAGCTGGTCAAGGAGGGCCAGCTCATCGCCGTCCGCCGCGGTGAGAACAGGGCGCTGCACGTCCCCGCCGCCTTCATCGACGGGGACAAGGTCGTCAAGGGCCTGGCCGGCACCCTGACGCTGCTGCGGGACGACGGCTTCAACGACGAAGAGATGCTGGAGTGGCTCTTCACCCCCGACGAGACCCTGCCCGGCACCCCCGCGCAGGCGCTCAGCGAGAATCGCGGCACGGAGGTGAAGCGCCGCGCCCAGGCGCTCGCCGTCTGAGGCGACCGGCAACCGGCAACGACACCACGGGGGACCCACCGATGACCGACACCGCCCGCGCCCGGCTGGCCGACGCCCGTCTGTACCTGTGCACGGACGCCCGAAAGGAGCAGGGAGACCTCGCCGAGTTCCTGGACGCGGTGCTGGCGGGCGGTGTCGACATCGTGCAGCTGCGCGACAAGGGCATGGAGGCCGCCGAGGAGCTGGCGCACCTCGCCGTCTTCGCCGAGGCCTGCGCCCGGCACGGCAAGCTGCTCGCGGTCAACGACCGCGCCGACGTGGCCCACGCCGCCGACGCCGACGTGCTCCATCTCGGCCAGGGAGACCTGCCGGTGACGGCCGCCCGCGCGGTCCTCGGCCCGGACGTCCTCGTCGGCCGCTCCACGCACGCCGAGGCGGAGGCCGCCGCGGCGGCCGTCCAGGACGGCGTGGACTACTTCTGCACCGGCCCCTGCTGGCCCACCCCCACCAAGCCCGGCCGGCCCGCCCCCGGGCTCGACCTGGTGCGGTACACCGCGGCCCTGGGCACCGAGCGCCCCTGGTTCGCCATCGGCGGCATCGACCTGGGCAACCTCGACCAGGTGCTGGAGGCGGGCGCCCGCCGCGTGGTGGTCGTCCGCGCGCTCACCGCGGCCGACGACCCGGGCGCGGCGGCGGCGGAGTTCGCCAAGCGGCTTCGGTCGGCGTGACCGGCTCGGGGCCCCTGCCGGGGTGTGATGTCCGGAAACCTGTCCAGCATCCGGACGCGGGCTCGGCAATTCGGGCAAATTTCCCGAGTGTGGTTGGGTGTCCGTCCGCCCCTGACTAACCTGCGGGTATGGCCCTAGGAACCGCATCCACCAGGACTGACCGCGCACGCACCGTGCGCGACATGCTCGCCACCGGCAAGACCACGTACTCCTTCGAGTTCTCGGCGCCGAAGACCCCCAAGGGTGAGCGGAACCTGTGGAGCGCGCTCCGGCGGGTCGAGGCGGTCGCCCCCGACTTCGTCTCCGTGACCTACGGCGCCGGCGGGTCCACCCGCGCGGGCACCGTCAAGGAGACCCAGCAGATCGTCGCCGACACCACCCTCACCCCGGTCGCCCACCTCACCGCGGTCGACCACTCGCTGGCCGAGCTGCGCAACATCATCGGCCAGTACGCGGACGCCGGGATCCGCAACATGCTCGCGGTGCGCGGCGACCCGCCCGGCGACCCGATGGGGCAGTGGGTGGCGCACCCGCAGGGGCTGACCTACGCGGCCGAACTCGTCCGGCTCATCAAGGAGTCGGGTGACTTCTGCGTGGGCGTCGCGGCCTTCCCCGAGATGCACCCGCGCTCCGACGACTGGGACGCCGACGTACGGCACTTCGTCGACAAGTGCCGCGCGGGCGCCGACTACGCCATCACGCAGATGTTCTTCCAGCCCGAGTCGTACCTTCGTCTTCGTGACCGGGTCGGCGCGGCCGGCTGCCGTACTCCGGTGATTCCGGAAATCCTGCCGGTCACCAGTGTGAAGATGCTGGAACGGTTGCCCAAACTCAGCAACGCGGTCTTCCCGGACGCCCTGAAAGAGCGGATCCTCACAGCAAAAGACGATCCGACGGCGGTACGCTCCATTGGCATCGAATACGCCACGGAGTTCTGCGCTCGGCTGCTCGCCGAGGGAGTGCCCGGACTGCACTTCATCACGCTCAACAACTCCACGGCCACGCTGGAAATCTACGAGAACCTGGGCCTGCACCATCCCCCGCAGGCCTAGACCGGCCGCACCGGTGTACGACACACTGCGTAGCGGTCACTGGGAGAGGGGCGTACATGGGCTGGACGGTCCTCTACGTAGCGTTCGGCGTCGTCGCACTGTGGTTGCTCGGCGAGGTACTGCTGCAGTACAAGGCGCGGCTGCGCTGGCGGCTGCTCGCCTTCGCGGGCTTCCTCGGCGTCGTCCTGGGCGTCCTGATCCCGTCCGTGATCGTCATCGGCGTGGGCGCGATCGCCTTCGCGGTCGGCCAGACGTACGTCACGTTGTCGTTCCGCCGCGGCTTCGAAGCCGGCTGGGCGGTCAAGCGCCCCGACACGGACGGTGACGGCCGGGGCCTCAGCCTCGGGCTGACCAAGCGCCGCCGCGGCGAGCCGGACGAGAACCCGGGCCTGGAAGCCACCGACCCGGACGCCGCCGACGCCGCCTACGCCGAGCAGCAGGCCGGCTACGCCACCGGCAGCACCCCCGCCTACCGCGGCGACGACGACTACGACGACGTCTTCACCCCCGGTGCCCGCTCGACCGAGCCGACCGCCGCCGAGTCCACGGCGGTGTACGAGCCGCAGCCGATGCCCGACGACACCGGCTCCTACGGCGTCTACCGCGGCTCCGGCTACGCCGCGGCCGGCGACCAGCAGGCCGCGTACGCGACCGCGGGCCAGGAGCAGGGGTACGCCGCCGAGGGCTCCGACCAGAACTACGCCTACGACTACTCGGGCTACGGCCAGCAGCAGTACGGCTACGACACGAGCGGCCAGCAGCAGTACGCCAACTACTCCGACCCGTACATCGGCAACCAGACCTACGGCGGCGCCGGGTACGACGCGTCGTACGGCACCCAGCAGTACGACCAGCAGGGCTACGCCCAGGGCCAGTACGGGAACGGCGGCTACGGCGAGACCCCGGCGGGCGGTGTCTGGGTCCCGCAGCAGCGCGCCGACGAGACCTTCGGCGGGGAACTCCCGCAGGAGGAGCAGTACCCCTACCAGGGCGACGGCCAGGCGCAGCAGCAGGCCCGGCCCGGCACCGGGTACGACGAGCAGTACCGCTTCTGAGATCCGGCGGCGTTTCTGCGATCCCGGCCCCGGCGCGCGATCCTCACTGGGAGCCGCGGAACTCCGGTCCCTCCACGATCAGCCCGGCCACCAGCGCCCCCGACATACCGGAGTGCGGCAGCCCGCCGCCCGGGTGCGCCCACCGGCCCACCCGGTACAGGCCCGGCAGCCGGGTGGTGTTGGCCGGGTGCAGGAAGCGGCCCCGGCCGGCCGCGAGGGCGGGCGCGGAGATCCCGCCGGACCCGGGGGCGCCCGGTTCCGGCGCCCGGGTCTCCTGCCAGAGCAGGCGCTCCCGCAGCTCCGGCACCGCGGCCTCGGCGGCTTCGAGGAGGAGGTCCGTGTAGGTCCGGGCCGTGTCCTCCCGCTCCCAGCCCGCCTCGGCCGACAGCACCGCCGACAGCACCACGGACTCGTGGTCGCCGTCCGGTGCGAGTGCCGGGTCGTCGGGCCGCAGCACGGTCACGGTCGGGCGCACCGGCCGGTCCCCGCCGGGCGCGACCAGCAGGTCCAACTCGGTCTGGTCGTCCGGCGCGTGCACGACGGTGCGGTGCGCGGCACCGGCCTCGCGCCCGCCCCGGAGCGCGAGCAGCACGCTGAAACGGACCGGGCGCGCCGTGCCGGTGTCGGCACGCACGTCCGTGTCGGCGTCGAGAAGGCCCGGCGCCGAACCGGTGAGGGCGGCCAGCCGGGCCGGGTCCACCCCGGCGACCACATGGTCGGCGTCGCTCACCCGTCCGTCCGCCAGTTCCACCCCCGCCGCGCGGCCGTCCTTCACCGGCACCGCGGTGACCTCGGCGCCGAAGACGAACTCGACCCGCCGCTTCAGGCACCGCTCGTACACTGCACGCGCCAGCTCTCTCATGCCGCCGCGCACGTACCAGGTGCCGAAGGCATGCTCCAGGTACGGCAGCACGGCGGCGCTCGCGGGAGCGGTGCGCGGGTCCAGGCCGTATGCGAGGGCATGGCCGTCCAGGAGGGCGGCCAGCCGTTCGTCGCGCAGCTCCCAGGCGCCGATCTCGGCGAGCGTGGCCGCCCGGCGGGTGCGCAGCAGCTTCTTGTGCGGGACCGACGGGTACGGCTCGCGTTCGGCCAGTACCTGCCAGTTCGGCCACAGCGGCTCCTCCAGGAGCGGGCGCCGGGTGCGGTCCCAGGCCTCCCGGGCCCGCACCAGGAAATCGCCCCAGCGCTGCCCGGCGCCGGACCCGAGGGCCTCGTCGAGGGCGCCGACGACCCCCGCGCGGGACGCGTTCGGCAGGGACACCACCGTGCCGTCCGCGAAGACGTGCCGGGCCGACGGGTCGACCTGGACCAGCTCGACGCAGTCCTCCAGCGGCTCCTTGCCGGTCTTGACGAACAGGTCGCGGTACACGGCGGGCAGCGGCAGCAGCGCGGGGCCGGTGTCGAAGGCGAACCCGTCGCGCTCGAACCGGCGCACCGCACCGCCGTACGTCTCCGTGCGCTCGTACACCGTCACCCGGTGGCCCGCGACGGCCAGCCGGGCGGCCGCCGCCATGGCGCCCATGCCGGCGCCGATCACCGCAATCCGTCCCATGCCCGCGACTTTATCGACCACCACCGACAGTCCGGTCCGGCGGGCCGTCAGCCGGGTGGCCGTGCCACCCGCGCGGCGAGCCGCCGTTCCGCGCGGCGCTGGGCGCGGCGCCGTCGGAACCGCCGGATCCGGGAGACCAGGAACACCAGCACGACCAGCCCGGCGGCCAGCAGCACCGCCGCGACGATCGCCGCCGCCAGCGGGTGGAACATCGCGAACGCCACGATCGCGCCGACCCCGAGATCCTCCGCCAGGCTCAGCACGATGTTGCTGAACGGCTCGGGGGAGGCGTTGACCGCCATCCGGGTCCCGGCCTTGACGGTGTGGCTGGCCAGTGCCGTCGAACCGCCGACCAGCCCGGCCACCACGTCGTTGACCGAGCCGCTGTGCCCGGCGAGCAGCGCCCCGACCCAGGCGCCCGCCACCGGCCGGATGACCGTGTGCACGGAGTCCCACACCGAGTCCACGTACGGGATCTTGTCGGCGACCGCCTCGCACAGGAACAGCACGCCCGCGACGATCAGCACCTCGGGGCGCTGCAGCGTCGCGGGGACGTCGTCGCTCAGGCCGGTCGCGCCGAAGACGCCGAGCAGCAGCACCACCGCGTACGCGTTGATTCCGCTGGCCCAGCCGCTGGTGAAGACCAAGGGGAGTACCGACACGGACGCGATGGTAACCAGTCGGCGGCCGCACGTCCTGGGTCCGTGTGCGCACACCTGAGTACGCGTACCCAGGGGGCGAGTTGAGTACGTGCGCGGATGGGCCGCGACCTGTGCCGACGAGAGAGTTGAGGCACGGAGAAGGGGCGCGGGTCCGGCACCGCCGACACGGGGCGGCGGAACGGCGCCGGCGCCCCCGACCGCTCCTTCCGCCGATTCGCGTCGGCGGAAGCGAGACACGGGGGAGAGGCGACCCGGGGGACGACGGGGGCGCAGGAGAGGCGGGAAGGGCTCAGCCCTTCCCGCTCACCCGTCCCTGAAGCAGCCGGGACAGGGCCGCGTGGACGTCGTCCAGGGAGCGCTCCGGCTGGAAGGACTTCCAGTCGAGGGCCGCCACCAGCACCATCCCGACCAGCGCCGCCGCCGTCAGCTGGACGTCGATCTCGTCGCTGAACTCACCGTTCTCCACGCCCTCGCGCAGCACCCCCTCGACGACCGCGACGGCCTGCTGCCTGACCACCATCAGGGTGGACTGCCAGGCCCGGTTGGTGCGCCACAGCTCGGCCACGTAGAGCTGGGTGAAGGCGGGGTAGCGGTCGATGAAGACGAGGCCCGCGCGGACCATCGCGTCCAGGGCGTCGACCCGGCTGCCGCCCTCCCGCGCGGTCCGCTCGGCGGCCTCCCGCAACGAGGCGGTGAGGAGGCCCACGCCGTGCCGCAGCAGTTCCTCGAAGAGGACCGACTTGCTCGCGAAGTTGTAGTAGACCGTGCCCTTCGCGACCCCGGCACGCTCGGCGATCTCGTCCACCGTGGTGGCGGAGAAGCCCTGCTCGGCGATGAGTGTGACGGCGGCCTCGTAGAGCTTCTGCCGGGTGGCCTCACGGCGTGTGCCGCCGCCCGTGGTGCTGCTGCTTTCCATACTCCTGATTCTCACAGGAACGCCGGCCCCGGCGGGTACGGAAGAGGAGGTCATGAGGGTCCTCACAGACTCAGTTCGGGATGCAGCCGGTCCAGCGTCCACACCTGGCGGCGCCGCGCCGAGAGGGCGGTGAGCGCGAGGGCGCCGGCGGTGAACGCCGCGAGGACGGCGCAGGCCTGCCACACCGGCCCGAGCCCGCCGCCCGTGATCAGCCTGCGCAGCGCCGCCACGACATAGCTCATCGGCAGGAACGGGTGGACGGCGTTGAAGAAGCCGGGGCTGGTCTGCACGGGGTACGTGCCGCCCGCGGACGTCAGCTGGACCATCAGCAGGGCGAGGACGAGGATGCGTCCGGCCGCCCCGAACCGCGCGTTGAGCCACTGCACGATCGCCGCGAAACAGGCCGCCACCAGGAACAGGAACCCGACCGTGCCGGCCGCGCGGACCATCTGGAGCCCGATCGCCCAGTGCAGTACGGCCATCAGTGCGGCCGTCTGCAGCACCCCGATCGCGACCACCGGCAGCCAGCCCGCCAGCGCGATCCGCCAGGCCGCCGAACCGGCCGCCAGGGCACGCCGGTTGAGGGGCGGGATCAGCATGTAGGCGACCATCGCGCCGACCCACAGGGACAGCGGGATGAAGTACGGGGCGAACCCGGTGCCGTAGTTGGGCGCCTTGTGCAGGTCGTGGGAGGCGAGCTGGACCGGGTCGGCCATGACACCGGTGCGCCGGTCGCGGTCCTTCTTGTCGTAGTCGGGAATCTTCCCGGCGCCGTCGTGCAGTCCGCCGGCCAACTTGCCGGAGCCGTCGACGAGCTTGTACATCCCGCCACTCAGGTCGTCGGCGCCGGTCTCCAGCCTGCCGATGCCCGCGTCCAGGTCGGTGGCGCCGGTGGTGGCGGTGCCGAGGCCGGTGTGCAGTTTCGCGGCGCCCGCGGCCACCTGGGCGGCGCCTTGGTTCAGCTTGTCGATCTTCTTGACGGCGCCGGCGACGTCCTCGGAGAGGTGCGGCGCGCGGTCGGCCAGTGCCCGGGCCTGCGTCTGCAGCGTGCCGAGGTTCTCGTCGAGCGTCTTCAGGTCGCCGTTCTGGTCGGCGATCAGGGTGTCGAGGTCGTCGGCGACGGCGGCCACGTCGTCGGCCGCGTCCCTGGCCTTCTTGAGGTCGGGGCAGGCCGGGTCGGTGAGCAGCTGTGCCGAGCAGCGGGCCCGGTAGACCTGGTCCAGGGTGTCGGCGGCGGCGTGCGCCGCCTTGTCGGCCGCGGGCGCGGCCCTCACCAGGACGCCCAGGTTGTCCCGGACGGTCCCCGCGGAGTCGGCGACCAGCCGGGCGGTGTCACCGATGGTCTTCTCGTTGTCCTTCAGGTACGGGCCGACCTCGG
This sequence comes from Streptomyces sp. NPDC007162, assembly GCF_040634175.1. Lineage (NCBI taxonomy): Bacteria > Bacillati > Actinomycetota > Actinomycetes > Kitasatosporales > Streptomycetaceae > Streptomyces > Streptomyces sp. NPDC007162. Next base: position 25,343 of record NZ_JBEYFC010000024.1, on the reverse strand, counting down.
CGTAGACCCCGTCGACCCGGTCCGCGAGCTGCTGGGTGCCGTCCGCGACCTGCCGCGAGCCGGTTTCCAGCTTCCCGGCGCCCGCGTCCAGCTTCTTGATGCCCCCGGCGAGCTTCCCGCTGCCGGTCCTGGCGTCCTTCAGGCCGTCCGCGAGGTCCTTGGAGCCCTTCTCGGCCTTCCCGATGCCCCCGGTGAGCGTGTCGGCACCCTCGGCGGCCTTCTCGGTCTGCCCGTGGATGTCGGCGAACGAGATGAAGATCCGGTCCAGGAAGGACCGGGACGCCTTGGTGGACGCGGCCGAGCGCACCTCGTTGAAGACCGTGCGGGAGATCTGCCCGACGATGTAGTTGTTCGCGTCGTTCGTGCGCACCTGGAGCGCGCCGGTCTCCGGTGAGTTCCCCGCGCTGGAGGCGACCCGCGCGCTGAAGTCGGCCGGCATGGTCAGCGACAGGTAGTACGTGCCGTTCTCGACACCCCGGCGGGCGTCGGCGGCGCTCACCTCGTGCCAGTCGAAGGTGTCGCTGTCCCGCAGGCCGGCCACGATGTCGTCACCCGCGCTGATCCTCCTGCCGTCGGCCGTCGCCCCCTTGTCGTCGTTGACGAGCGCCACCGGGATGCGGTCCAGGCGCCCGTACGGGTCCCAGAACGACCACAGGTACAGCGCCCCGTACAGCAGCGGCAGCACCAGCAGGGCCACCAGGGCCGCGCGCGGCAGCCGCCCCCGCCCGAAGCGCCTGAGCTCAAGCGCGGCCAGTCGCGGCGAACGCATCGTCGGCCTCCTCCCCGGTTCCGGCGCCTTCCGGTGCCTCGGCTGCAGCGGTCTCCTGTCCCCGCGCGGCGGTCCCGGTGCGTACGACGACGGCCCCCGCCATCGCCTCCCCGCACACCACCAGGACCGTCGTCCCGGACTCGGCGATCGACGCCAACAGGGTCCGCACCTCGGCCCGTTCGGCCTCCGAGAGCTTCAGGTCCGCGTCGTCCACGGCCAGCAGCCGGGGCTTGGCGACCAGCGCCAGCGCCACGGACAGCCGCAGCGCCTCGATCCGCTCCAGATCCCGTACGGCGGTCCTGGCGCCCTTGGGCAGCGCCTCCAGGTCGAGCCCGGCGGCGGCCAGGGCGTCGTCGATCCGCTGGCCCGCGCGTGCCGCCCTCTCGGCGCGCGGCCGCAGCAGATCGCGCAGGGAGTCGCCGAACCGGCGCTGCAGCAGGGCCCGTTCGCGCAGGTGCTCGCCGACGGTCAGGGCGGGTTCCAGGTCGGTCACCCCGGCGACGTTGGCCACCGCGCTGATCCGGCGGACGGCCGCAGGCTGCTTGGGGAGCCGGGCCTCGCCCACCGTCGCGGTGCCCTCGGTGGCCTTCATCCGGCCGGTGAGCGTCAGCAGCAGACAGGTCCGGCCGGAACCGGACGGTCCCTCCACCGCGATCAGCGCCCCGGGCCCGGCGTCCACGGTGACCCCCCGGAACGCCCAGCCCCGCGGGCCTTTCACCCCGAGGCCCTCGGCTGTGACTGACACGCCGTGCACGGGTACCCCCTCCTCCGCGACTTCCGTACGCTCGTATTTTGCACTGACTGGTCAGTATAAAAAGTACCCCGAACCTTCGATCGAAGCAAAAGCCCAGGTCAGAACGGATTGTCAGTGGCATACCGCACGATGGGCACATACGGCACCCGGTGTGAGGGAGCCGTCACCCAGACGACAGGAGGTTCGTCATGGCCAACTCGTCAGCCGCCGCCCACCGGCGCCGCGCCACCGGCCCTGCCCCCTCACTGACCGGCCCGGCGAGCGACGTGCACCCCGTGCTCCGCCGGGCCACGGCCCCGCCCGCCGCCCTCGACCTGCTCGCCCAGGCCCGCGCCGCCCTCGACGAGGCCGAACTCCTCGACACCCCCAACGAGCGCTACGCGACGGCCCACCTGGCCGCCCTGCGCACCGCGGCCGCCGTGCTCGCCGCCCGCGCCCGGCCCGAGACCTCGCCGCGGCGCCGGGCCCGCATCCGCAGCGCCTGGGAGGTGCTCCCCGAGGTCGCCCCCGAGCTCACCGAGTGGAGCGCCCTGTTCGCCTCGGGCGCCGGACGCCGCGCCCGCGCCGAGGCGGGCATCCAGGGCGCGGCCGGCCGCCGCGACGCCGACGACCTGATACGTGACGTCGGGATGTTCGTCCGCATCGTCGAGCGGATGCTCGTCCTGCAGCCGGTGCTGCCCCAGCCGCGCCGCCAGGAGGACGAGCGACCGGACGGCGGCACGGCAGGGCCGGGAAGGGAGCTGCCCGACGCGGGGTGACCGGGCGAGGCGGCGGAGGCAATAGGGTGGAGAGAGCCTGAAGCCTTCCCTCCGCCCGCGCCCGGGCCGGGGAGGCACCGAGTTCGCGCCGCCGGGCAGCAGGCGGTGCCGCGCCGAGGAGTCAACTGCCGTGCCGGACCCCACACGACCCCGCGCTTCGCTCCGTACCGCCGTGGTCTGGGACGTCCTCCAGGAGGCCCTCGACCGCCGGGTCAAGGCCACCGGCCGGGACACCCTGGACGTCCTCGACACCGGCGGCGGCAGCGGCAACTTCGCCGTCCCCCTGGCCCGCCTCGGACACCGCGTCACCGTCGTCGACCCCAGCCCCAACGCGCTGTTCGCCCTGGAGCGCCGCGTCGCCGAGGCCGGAGTCGCCGACCGCGTCAGGGGCGTCCAGGGCGACGTCCTCGGCCTGTTCGACGTGGTCGAGCGCGGCGGTCACGACGTCGTCCTCTGCCACGGCGTCCTGGAGCACGTGGACGACCCGGCCGAGGGCGTGCGCAACACGGTGGCCGCGCTGCGCTCCGAGGGTGCCCTCAGCCTGCTCGCGGCCGGGCTCGGCGGGGCCGTGGTCGCCCGGGCCCTCGCCGGCCACTTCACCGAGGCCAAGCAGGCCCTCGACGACCCCGACGGCCGCTGGGGCAGCGGCGACCCCATGCCCCGCCGCTTCACCGCCGAACAGCTCACCGGCCTGGTCGAGGACGCCGGGCTGGCCGTCGCCGCCGTGCACGGCGTGCGGGTCTTCGCCGACCTGGTCCCCGGCGTCCTGGTGGACACCGAACCCGGTGCCCTCGACGCCCTGCTCAAGCTGGAGGCGGCCGCCGCCGAGCTCCCCGCCTTCCAGGCCCTCGCCACCCAGCTCCATGTCCTCGGCGAGACACCGGGTGCGGACGGTACCTGAGGATCTCCTGAGACGACCCCGCTGATCAGGGACTCGGCGGCGGATGGAGTACGCCACAGGCCCCCCGATCGAGGGGTTTGCGCCGTATGATCGAGGGAGACCACCCGGCATGACGGGCCGGTAGCTGGGGAATGGAAGCCTCAGCGAGCCGGGACCGCCATGGCGGGTTCCGGTTGGCCAATTGGCCTAGAGGGGCGGGTTTCACGGGGGCGATTCCCTGCCTATCCTGAAGGGACCCCCCGGGTCGCCCCGGCGACTGCACGATGAGGAGGACGCCGTGCCGCTCTCGGAGCACGAGCAGCGAATGCTTGAGCAGATGGAGCGAGCGCTGTACGCCGAAGACCCCAAGTTCGCGACAGCGCTTGAGGGAAGCGGCCTGCGGACGTACACCCGGCGCCGGGTCTACCAGGCGGTGGCCGGCTTCCTCGTGGGTATCGCGCTCCTCATCGCCGGAATGGTCGTCCAGCAGGTCTGGGTGAGCGTGGTGGGCTTCCTCGTCATGCTGGGCTGTGCGGTGCTCGCCGTCACCGGCTGGCGCAAGGCCCCGAAGCCCGGGGAGCAGCCCGCGGCAGGCGCGCAGGCCCGCCGTCAGGGCCGGCCGAAGCGGTCCATGATGGACCGCATCGAGGAGCGCTGGCAGCGCCGCCGCGACGAACAGGGCCACTGACGGCCTCGCGGAGAGGCCGGACAGAGCGTGACTGAGGGGTGACCGCCGACGGGCGGTCACCCCTCAGTCGTCGTCGGCCGTGGCCGTCAGCTCCCCGCCGTCAGCTCTGCTGCCCCGACGGCTTCCGCAGCGCCGGACGTGCGGCCGCCGCCCGCTCCCGCAGCCGCGCCCACCACGACGACGCTGCCCACAGCACACGCACGGACGACCGCGGAGCGAGCAGCGCCCGCAGCCGCGCGGAGCCCCCGACCGTGCCGTCGAACGCGGCCGAGACCCTGCGGACGTCGTCCGCGAGCCCCGCCGTCAGCCGTGGCCGCGGCGCGTACAGCACCTGCTCCACCGCGTCCGCCACCCGGTGCACCGACTCCGCGGCGACCGGGTCGAGACGGCCCAGCCGGACGATCCGGTCGGCCGTGCCGCGCGGGGTCTGCGAGTCGTCCGGCGGGACGCCGAAGTCCCAGGCGGTGTCGGTCAGTTCCTGCCAGACCGCCAGCGTGTGCGCCGCCACCCCCGCGGGGGTCCGGTCATGGGCCCCCAGCCGCCGGGCCCGCACCCGCCGCCGGTACAGCATCGGCGACAGCGGCGCCACCAGCACGGCGAACCCGGCCAGCGCCCACAGCGCCGGCTGCCACCACGGCGTCCCGCCGTCGCTCTGCCGCACCGTGCCGGCCGCCGACGGACTCGCGCAGACGCCCTGCTTGCGCAGCTGGGGCGTGCAGCCCGCGCTCTGCGACGCCGAGGCGGACGGTGCGGCCGACGTGCCCTGGGAAGGCAGCGCCTCGTTCGGCACGGACGAGCCGGGGGTGTCCGACACCGTGTACGACGGCGTCGTGCCCCGCGTCGGGGTCGGCTCGAAACGGGTCCAGCCCACCCCCTCGAAGTACAGCTCCGGCCAGGCGTGCGCGTCCTTCAGCCCCACCGACACCGTGCCGTCCGACTGCGGGGTGCCGGGCGCGAAGCCCACCGCGACCCGGGCCGGGATGCCCAGCGTCCGGGCCATCGCGGCCATCGCGAACGAGAAGTGCACGCAGAAGCCGCGCTTCTGCTTCAGGAAGTTCGCGATCGCGCCCTCGCCCTGGCCGACCGCCACCTGGGTGTCGTACTGGAAGCCGCCGGTCACGGCGAAGTAGTCCTGGAGCTTGACCGCCTCCTCGTAGTGGCTCGACGAGCCGGCGGTGACCTCCCTGGCCGTGCGCGCCACCACCGACGGCAGCGACGAGGGCACCTCGGTGTACTCCTTCTTCAGCGCCGGCGGCGGCTCCGGGGCCGCCGCCAGTTGCTCGGCCGTCGGCTGCACGTCCAGGCTGGTCACCTGGTAGGTCTCCCCGCGCGTGTTCTGCCCGTGGTCGCCGACCAGGGTCATGCCGACCGGCTCGTAGCGCCAGGTGCCGGCCACCTTCACCCCGCTCGGCGGGTACGGCATCGGCAGCCAGTCCTGGGCGTACCAGTCGGCGGCCGCGATCGAGGTCCGCACCGTCGTGCGCTTGACGTCGCCGCTCAGGCCGGCCGGGGTCGGGAACGTGTCCGGCACCCCGGTGATGTGCCGCTGGGCGGGCTTCCAGGTGGTGCCGTCGAAGTCGTCCAGGGAGACGATCCGCAGGTACAGGTCGGAGACGTCGTCGCTGGTGGTCCTGACGGACAGCACCTGGCGGTCCTCGTCCACGTTGAGGCTGTCGCGCAGCGACACCAGCGGGTTGACCGCGGAGATCGTGCCGCCGTTCCCGTTGCCCACGCCGACCCCGGCGCCGGTGCCGTCCAGCAGTCCGCCCTGGATCGAGGGCATCGCCAACGGCACGAACAGGGCGACACCCAGCACGGCGAAGCCGATCCGGCGCCCGGTGCGCACCGGGGCCACCGCACCGTTCTCCGGGCCGCCCGGGGCCCGCGAGACCCCGCCGAACACCCGGCCCCACTGGGAGAGCCGGTCCCGGCCTTCGGCGAGCAGCAGCATCAGGTAGCCGGCCGCCGCCACCAGGAACCACAGCCAGTCGGCTGGCCCGTCGGACAGCCCCGCCGCCACCGAGTACAGCGCGAGCAGCGGCAGCCCGGCCGGGGCCGCGCTGCGGAAGGTCACCGCCAGGGTGTCCACGACCAGCCCGACGACCAGCACCCCGCCGACCACCATCAGCCGGATGCCGTCCGAGAGCGGCGCGGGTATCGCATACCGGCTGACGTCCTCGGAGCCCTGCCGGAGCAGGTCGGCGAAGTGGCGGAAGGCGTCCGGGCCGGGGATCACCCCGAGGATCGCGTGGTCCCGGGCGAAGACCAGGGTCAGCATCAGCAGACCGGCCAGGGCCTGGGCGGCCACCGTCAGCGGCCGGGCCAGCGGCACCCGCCGGGCGGCGGCCCCCACGCCCGTCTGCACCGCGACCAGGAACGCCGCCTGGAACAGCCAGGTCTTCGGCGAGACCAGGGGCAGCAGGGCGCAGGACGCCATCAGCGTCGCCGCCGCCGCGGTGAGGGCCAGCCGGGCCCGTCCGCTCATCACCGTGCCTCCCCGCTCACCGCGGCCATCGAGGAGCGCTCCCGGTCGGCCTGCCGCCACAGCTCGGCGAGCGAGGCGCCGCGCGGCACGCCGACGGCGGTCCAGCCGGCCTCGCGCAGCATCCGCAGGCGCTCCTCGTGGGCGTTGCCCGGCGCGGGCACGTCGGTGGGTTCCCGCACCCAGGTGTCCGGGTCCAGCACGAAGGCGACGGCACCGCCGCTGCGCCGGCGCATCTTCGCGACCACCGCGGCCTGCTCCTCGTCGAGATCGCCCAGGAAGGCCATGAGCAGCCCCTCGTTCCCGCCGCGCAGCACGTCGTAGGCCCGGGACAGGCCCGCGCCGTCCGAGTGGTCGACCACGGCCAGGGTGTCCATCATCAGCCCGGCCGCGTCGGCCGACTCCTGGGAGCCCGCGAAACCGTCGGCGCCCTCGCCGGGCACCGTGCTGCCGGTGTCCGTCAACAGCCGCACCGAGAAGCCGCGTTCGAGCATGTGGACCAGGACGGAGGCGGCGCCGGAGACCGCCCACTCGAACGCCGAGTCGGGGCCCGCTCCTTCGTAGGCGAGGCCGCGGGTGTCAAGGAGCACCGTGCAGCGGGCCCGCTGCGGCTGCTCCTCGCGGCGCACCATCAGCTCGCCGTGGCGGGCGGTGGAACGCCAGTGCACCCGGCGCAGGTCGTCGCCGTAGCGGTAACCGCGCGGGATCACGTCGTCCTCGCCGGCCAGGGCCAGCGAGCGCTGCCGTCCGTCGCCGTACCCCCTGGCCTCGCCGCTGAGCCGGATCGGCGGCAGCGGCTCCACCTTCGGGATGACGGTCAGGGTGTCGAACGTCGAGAAGGAACGGGTCAGTTCGCACATCCCGAACGGGTCGGTCAGGCGCAGCTGGAGCGGGCCCAGCGGATAGCGGCCCCGCAGGTCCGAGCGGACCCGGTAGGAGACCTCGCGGCGGCCGCCCGGCTCCACCCGGTCCAGGACGAAGCGGGGACGCGGGCCGAGCACGTAGGGCACCCGGTCCTGGAGCATCAGCAGGCCGGTGGGCAACCGTGAGACGTTGTCCATCCGCAGGTGGACCCGGGCCTCGCTGCCGGCCGGTACCCGCGCGGGGGAGAGCCGGCGGCTGCCGGCCACCCGGTAGCGGGTGCGGTAGAGCACGGTTGCGCAGATCAGCGGCAGCACGGCGAGCAGCAGCCCGACCCGGCGCAGATCGGCCTGGCCGAGGATGTACGCGCAGATCACCGCCGCGATGCCGGCCGCCAGGAAGGACCGGCCACGGGTGGTCAGCCCGGCCAGGGCCGTGCGGATCCCGCCCGGCTCCCCGCGGTCGGCCTCCGCCGGGGCGCCCATCACAGACTCCGCGGAGGCTGCTGGGGATACGCCGGCACACCCCGGCCCAGACCGCCGAAGCCGGCCTGCTGCTGGGGCGCCGCGGGCACCGGGGTGGACTGCAGGATCTCCTGGACCACCTGCTCCGAGGTGCGCCGGTTGAGCTGGGCCTGGGCAGTGGGCAGCAGCCGGTGCGCGAGGACCGCGACGGCGAGCGCCTGTACGTCGTCCGGCAGCGCGTACTCCCGGCCGCTGAGGGCAGCGGAGGCCTTCGCCGCGCGCAGCAGATGCAGCGTCGCGCGCGGGGAGGCGCCGAGTCTGAGGTCGGGGTGGGTGCGGGTGGCGGCCACCAGGTTCACCGCGTACCGGCGGACCGGTTCGGCGACGTGGACCCCGCGCACGGCCTCGATCAGCTTCACGACGTCATGGGCGTGCGCCACCGGCTGGAGGTCGTCCAGGGGGTTGACCGCGCCGTGCACGTCGAGCATCTGCAACTCGGCCTCCACGCTCGGGTAGCCGACCGAGACGCGGGCCATGAACCGGTCGCGCTGAGCCTCCGGGAGCGGGTAGGTGCCCTCCATCTCGACCGGGTTCTGGGTCGCGACCACCATGAACGGGCTGGGCAGTTCATAGGTCTGCCCGTCGATGGTGACCTGCCGCTCCTCCATCGACTCCAGCAGCGCGGACTGGGTCTTGGGGGAGGCGCGGTTGATCTCGTCTCCGATCACGATCTGGGCGAAGATCGCGCCCGGTTTGAACTCGAAGTCCCGGCGCTGCTGGTCCCAGATGGACACGCCGGTGATGTCCGACGGCAGCAGGTCGGGCGTGAACTGGATACGCCGCACCGTGCAGTCGATGGACCGTGCCAGCGCCTTCGCCAGCATCGTCTTGCCCACGCCCGGGACGTCCTCGATGAGGAGATGTCCCTCGGCGAGCAGCACGGTCAGCGAAAGCCGTACGACCTCGGGCTTGCCCTCGATCACACCCTCCACCGAACTGCGGACGCGCTCCACAGTGGCGGTCAGATCAGTGAGGCTCGCTCGATCGTCATAGGTCGTCACCCGGCCCTCCTCGGCCCGTTTTTGCCCGGGCCGGTGCTTCGTCTCGCATCTCCGGCCACCCCGAATCACGGACACCGCGCGTGAATGGTTCCGCGTGACGTCCCACACCGCATTCTTGCTGCCGTTACCGATTCGTGTCACTCGCCTGTGGACAACTGCCCGCACTATGTCGGTCTTACGGCTTTTCGGCCGTCTATTCGACAGCGGGCCGACAGGTTTCGGGGGGCGTTCCGGGGTGGACGGGAGGCGCGACGGGGGCCGGGGGCCGTTCCGTCGCGCCGGAGGAACGTGGTGCACCGCGGCGGTCAGGCCGGGTCGACCTCGCGGAGCAGGCCCGTGCGGACGTCGAAGACGAAGCCGCGCACGTCGTCGGTGTGCAGCAGGAACGGCGAGGTGCGCACGCGCTGCATGGACTGCCGTACGTCCTGGTCGACGTCCCGGAAGGACTCCACCGCCCACGCCGGACGCTGGCCGACCTCCATCTCCAGTTCGGAGCGGAACTCCTCGGTGATGGACTCCAGGCCGCAGTTGGTGTGGTGGATGAGGACGATGCTGCGGGTGCCGAGCTTGCGCTGGCTGATGGTGAGGGAGCGGATCACGTCATCGGTGACCACACCGCCGGCGTTGCGGATGGTGTGACAGTCGCCGAGCTGCAGCCCGAGGGCCTTGTGCAGGTCGATGCGCGCGTCCATACAGGACACCACGGCCACGTGCAGCACGGGGCGGGCGTCCATGCCGGGGTCGGTGAAGGCGTCGGCATAGGTGCGGTTGGCGTCGACCAGGCGATCGGTCACGGTGTCGCCGGTGGTTATGGCGCCTTCGGATCCAGTGGGAACTGCTGCGGAAGTCGTCATAGTCACGACGTTACTGGTCACGCGTGGTCACGGCCTCCTGTGAGAGGGGACAAAGAACGCCATCGTGGCTTGTTGTGAGCCACCCCACAGGGAGGGCAAACCGGGTCCGTACGAGTGATTCCGTATCAATCGGGGGTCCCTCCGGCATGCCGTACGCGCCGCGCAGGCCGGTTGATTGACCGGGCGACACGGTGGACTAAAGTGACGCGAAGCGGGAGGCGAGGCTCTCCCCGCTGGTGAAATCCCCTGGAGACCCCGGCACGGCGTCCGGGCCGTCTCCCCACGTGCGCGGCGCGCGTACCGAGCGGGCGGGGACCCGGCGGTGCGTCCCCCGCGCCGGAACTGAGAGGCCCTCTTGAGCCAAAGTCGACACGTCCCGGTGATGCTCCAGCGGTGTCTGGACCTGCTGGCACCCGCCCTGGAGGCGCCGGGCAGCGTGGTCGTCGACTGCACCCTCGGCCTCGGCGGGCACAGCGAGGCGCTGCTGACCCGCTTCCCCGAGGCCCGCCTGGTCGCCCTGGACCGTGACACGGAGGCGCTGCGCCTGTCCGGTGAGCGGCTCGCCCCCTTCGGCGACCGCGCCACCCTGGTGCACGCCGTCTACGACGAGCTGCCCGACGTGCTCGAAAGCCTGCGCATCCCGCGCGTGCAGGGCGTCCTCTTCGACCTCGGTGTCTCCTCCATGCAGCTCGACGAGGCCGGCCGCGGCTTCGCCTACGCCCAGGACGCCCCGCTGGACATGCGGATGGACCAGACCACCGGCATCAGCGCCGCCGAGGTCCTCAACACCTACCCGGCCGGTGATCTCGTCCGCATCCTGTTCCAGTACGGCGAGGAGAAGCAGGCCAAGCGGATCGTGTCGGCGATCGTCAGGGAGCGTGAGAAGGAGCCGTTCAGCAACAGCGCCCGGCTCGTCGAGCTGATCCGGGACGCGCTGCCGCAGGCCGCCAAGCGCACCGGCGGCAACCCGGCCAAGCGCACCTTCCAGGCGCTGCGCATCGAGGTCAACGGTGAACTGGCCGTGCTGGAACGCGCGGTACCGGCCGCCGTCGAGGCCCTCGCGGTCGGCGGACGGATCGCCGTGCTGTCGTACCACTCGCTCGAAGACCGCCTGGTCAAACACGTGTTCGCGGCCGGCGCCGCCTCCACCGCGCCGCCCGGCCTTCCGGTGGTGCCCGAGCAGTACCAGCCCCGGCTCAAGCTGCTCACGCGCGGTGCCGAACTTCCCACCGAGGAAGAGGTCGCCGAGAACCGCCGGGCCGCGCCCGCGCGTCTTCGTGGCGCCCAGCGCATCAGGGAGTCCATTGAATGAGCGGCGTGAGCGAGCGGGGTTCCCGGACCCTCCGGAGGACACGTGAGTAGGAAACCCGAGCTGAGGGGGCGGGCCGCCCGCCTCGCCCGGCTCTTTCCGGCCGGCCGGGGGCCCCGGGCCGCCCGCACCCCGTTCGTGCTGCTCGTCGTCCTGCTCCTCGGCGGCGGTCTGATCGGCCTGCTGGTGCTGAACTCGGCGCTCAGCGAGGGCTCGTTCAAACTCGACGACCTGCAGAAGCAGACCAAGAACCTCACTGACGAGGAACAGGCCCTGCAACGGGACATCGACGCCTACTCGGCCCCTGACGCGCTCCAGCGCCGGGCCCGCGAGCTGGGCATGGTGCCCGGCGGCGACCCGGTCTTCCTCGACCCGGACGGCACGGTGAAGGGCGTTCCGAGCCCCGCCGCCCTGCTCCAGGGTGCCGACGGCGCCCCTGCGCCGCCCGCCCCCGAGTCGCTCGCCACGCAGGTCCCGGCCGGCCCCGGCCAGAGCCCGGCCGGGCCGTCCACGGCCGCGACCGACGCCCCCGTACCGTCCACGGCCGCGGCCGATGCCTCCGCGCCGGTGACGCCCGGCCCGCCCCCCACGCCCGTGACCACCCCGACCCCGACCTCCGGCAGGTGACGGAAGTGTCCGACAGGGAACCGCGCCGCCGTGTGCCCGGCCCCGCCAAGCCGCCCCGCCCCCGGGACCCCCGCGACCCCAGGGGCGCGGTCCGGCGGCAGCCCGGCCCCGGTGCCCGCCCGGTACGCCGCCCGAGCGCGGCCCGCTCCCCGGCCCAGCGCCCGCTGCGCCTCGGCAGCCCCCGCCCCCGGCTGCGCATGGTCGGCCTCGCCCTGACCCTGGTCATGCTCGTCTTCGCCGGCCGCCTGCTCCAGGTCCAGGCCGTCGACGCCAGCGCCTACGCCGCCAAGGCCGAGCTGAACCGGTACGTCGTGCACACCCTGGCCGCCGAGCGCGGCGGGATCACCGACCGCAACGGCGTGGCGCTGGCGATCAGCGAGGACGCGTACGACATCACCGCGGACCCCACGATGTTCACCAGCAAGCAGCTCAAGGTGGACGACGGCCCCGAGCAGGCCGCCGCGCTGCTCGCCCCCATCCTGGGCAAGAACCAGGCCGCCCTCGTCAAGCTGCTGCGGCCGGAGAACAGGGAACTGCGTTACGTACGGCTCGCCACCCGGCAGACCCCGCAGGTCTGGAAGCAGATCAAGGACCTGAAGGCCGCGCTCACCACCAAGGCGGCGACCGACAACAACACCGTCAACGTGCTGGCCGGTGTCTTCGCCGACCCCAGCAGCCAGCGGGTGTACCCGAACGGCGATCTGGCCGCCGGGATACTGGGCTGGGTCAACGCCGACGGCAAGGGCGGCGGCGGTATCGAGCAGAAGCTCGACAAGGAGCTGACCGGCAAGGACGGCAAGATCCGCTACGCCCAGTCCGGCGGCCGTGAGGTGCCCACCGTGGCCTCCACCGAGACGCCCGCGGTGCCCGGCACCGACGTGGAGCTCACCATCGACCGCGACATCCAGTGGGCCGCGCAGAACGCCATCACCGACCAGGTCAAGAAGTCCAAGGCGGACCGCGGCTACGTGGTCGTCCAGGACACCCGTACCGGCCAGATCCTGGCCATGGCCGACTCGCCCGGCTTCGACCCGAACGACCTGTCCACGGCCGACGCCGAGGCGATGGGCAACGCGGCCCTCCAGGACGCCTACGAGCCCGGCTCCACCGCCAAGGTCATGTCGATGGCGGCCGTCCTGGAGCGGAACGTCGCGACCCCGCTCACCCACGTGGTGGTGCCCAACCGGCTGCACCGCGGCGACCGGCTCTTCAAGGACGACGTCGACCACGACACCTGGTACCTCACGCTCAACGGCGTGCTCGCCAAGTCCAGCAACATCGGCACCATCCTCGCCGCCGGCCAGCTCGGCAGGACCCAGGAGCAGTCCAACCAGGTCCTCTACACGTACCTGCGCAAGTTCGGCATCGGCAGCTACTCCGGACTCGGCTTCCCCGGCGAGACCAAGGGCATCCTGGCCGCCCCGGACAAGTGGTCGACGTCCCAGCAGTACACGATCCCTTTCGGCCAGGGCTTCTCCATCAACGCCATGCAGGCGGCCTCCGTGTACTCGACGATCGCCAACGGCGGGGTCCGCGTCGATCCGACCCTGATCCGCGGCACCAAGGGCGCCGACGGCCGCTTCACACCGGCCGCACAGCCCAAGAAGACCCGCGTGGTCAGCGCGAAGACCGCCAGGACCCTGGCCGACATGCTGGAGTCGGTCGTCGACGACGAGCAGGGCACCGGAGCCAAGGCGGCCATCCCCGGCTACAACGTGGCCGGCAAGACCGGTACCGCCAACCGAGTGGATCCGGCCACCGGCAGGTACCGCGGCTACACCTCGTCGTTCGCCGGGTTCGCCCCGGCGGACAAGCCCCGGATCACCGTCTACTGCGCCATCCAGAACGCCACCGCCGGCAGCTACTTCGGCGGCCAGATCTGCGGCCCGATCTACAAGCAGGTGATGGAGTTCGCCCTCAAGACCCTCCAGATCCCGCCGACCGGCGCCAGGGCGGCGAACCTGCCCGTCGACTACAAGCCCTGATCAGCGCCGCAGCACCGCGCACGACCCACCAGGAACGAGCCCGTGACAACGATCACCCCCGATCCCGGCAACCACGGCGCCCCGCGCCCCTCACTTCGCCCCGGAGCGGGTGCGCCCGGTACGCTCACCGCCGTGCCACACGCTGATCAGTCCCAAACCACCCAGAAGGGCGCTTCCGTGACATATCCGGGGCCGCCACGACCGGTTCAGAACTCCGCCACACCCCTCGCGGAGCTCGCCGATCAGCTGGGTGCCGCCGTCCCGGATCCCGCCTACGACACCGTGGAGGTCACGGGCATCACCCATGACTCACGCGCGGTGCGCCCAGGCGACCTGTACGCCGCCCTGCCGGGTGCCCGCGCGCACGGCGCCGACTTCGTCACCCAGGCCGCCGGCCTCGGCGCGGTCGCCGTCCTGGTGGACCCGACGGGTGCCGAACGGGCCGCCGCGACCGGCCTGCCGGTCCTGGTCGTCGACGACCCGCGCGCGCGGATGGGCGAGCTCGCGGCCACCATCTACGGCCGTCCGGGACGCGACCTGCTCCAGATCGGCATCACCGGCACCTCGGGCAAGACCACCACGGCCTACCTGGTCGAGGGTGGCCTGAAGTCGGCCCGCACCACCGGACTCATCGGCACGGTCGAGATGCGCATCGGCGACGAGCGCATCAAGTCCGAGCGCACCACCCCCGAGGCCACCGACCTCCAGGCGCTGTTCGCCGTCATGCGCGAGCGCGGGGTCGAGGCGGTCGCCATGGAGGTCTCCAGCCATGCCCTGGTCCTCGGCCGGGTCGACGGCTGCGTCTTCGACATCGCCGTCTTCACCAACCTGAGCCCGGAACACATGGAGTTCCACTCCGGCATGGAGGACTACTTCCAGGCCAAGGCGCAGCTGTTCACCCCGCAGCGCAGCAGGCGGGGTGTGGTCAACGTCGACGACGAGTACGGCCGCCGGCTCGCCCGGGAGGCCACCGTCCCGGTCGTCACCTACTCCGCCGAGGGCCACCCGGACGCCGACTGGCGGGCCACCGACGTCCACATCGGCCCGCTCGACTCCACGTTCACGGTCGTCGGGCCCGAGGGCGTCCGGATCGCCGCCAAGTCGCCGCTGCCGGGCCCCTTCAACGTGGCGAACACCCTCGCCGCGATCGTCGCCCTCGCCGCCGCGGGACTCGAACCGCAGACCGCCGCCGACGGCGTCGCCGCCGTACCGGGGGTGCCGGGCCGGCTGGAGCGCGTGGACGCCGGACAGCCCTACCTCGCGGTCGTCGACTACGCCCACAAGACCGACGCCGTCGAGTCCGTCCTCAGAGCCCTGCGCAAGGTCACCAAGGGCCGGCTGCTCATCGTCCTCGGCTGCGGCGGCGACCGCGACCGGACCAAACGGGGCCCGATGGGCGCCGCCGCGGCCCGGCTCGCCGACACGGCCGTACTCACCTCCGACAACCCCCGCTCCGAGGACCCCCTCGCCATCCTCGCGACCATGCTCGAAGGCGCCGCCGGGGTGCCCGCCCACGAGCGCGGCGAGGTGCTGCTCTTCGAGGAGCGGGCCGCCGCGATCGAGGCCGCCGTCGCCCGCGCGCACCCCGGCGACACCGTGCTGGTCGCGGGCAAGGGCCATGAGCAGGGCCAGGACATCGCCGGCGTGATCCGTCCCTTCGACGACCGCCAGGTGCTCCGCGAAGCCATCCGGAAAACCCAGGGATGAAAATCCAGAAGACCCAGGGGATGAACTTGTGATCGCCCTCTCTCTCGCCGAGATCGCAGCAGTCGTCGGCGGGCAGACGCATGACATACCGGATCCGTCCGTCCAGGTCACCGGGGAGGTCGTCCGGGACTCCCGGGAGGCCGGACCGGGCAGTCTGTTCGCCGCCTTCGTGGGCGAGCGCGTGGACGGCCACGACTTCGCGGCGCAGGTCGTCGCGCGGGGCGCGGTCGCCGTACTGGCGTCGCGTCCCGTCGGCGTGCCCGCGATCGTCGTGGACGACGTCCAGACCGCCCTCGGCGCCCTCGCCCGCCATGTCGTACGACGGCTCGGCGCGACCCTCGTGGCCCTCACCGGCTCGGCCGGCAAGACCAGCACCAAGGACCTCATCGCCCAGGTGCTGCGCACCAAGGCGCCGACCGTGTTCACGCCCGGCTCGTTCAACAACGAGATCGGGCTGCCGCTGACCGCCCTGTCCGCCACCGCGGAAACCCGGTTCCTGGTACTGGAGATGGGCGCCCGCGGCATCGGGCACATCCGCTACCTGACGGATCTGACGCCCCCGCGGATCGGCCTGGTCCTCAACGTCGGCACCGCCCACATCGGCGAGTTCGGCGGCCGGGAGCAGATCGCCCAGGCGAAGGGCGAGTTGGTGGAGGCGCTCCCGTCGGCCGACGACGGCGGCGCCGCGATCCTCAACGCCGACGACCCGTTGGTCCGGGCCATGGCCTCCCGTACCAAGGCGAAGGTGGTCCTTTTCGGAGAGTCGGCCGAAGCGGACGTACGGGCCGAGAACGTACGACTCACGGACACGGGACAGCCCGCGTTCAGCCTTCACACACCCTCCGGTGCAAGCGATGTGACCATGCGCCTGTACGGTGAGCATCACGTGTCGAACGCGCTCGCCGCGGCCGCCGTCGCCCATGAGCTGGGCATGTCCGTGGATGAGATCGCCACCGCGCTCTCCGAGGCGGGCTCCCTCTCCCGCTGGCGTATGGAGGTCACCGAGCGCCCGGACGGCGTGACCATCGTCAACGACGCCTACAACGCCAACCCCGAGTCCATGCGAGCCGCGCTGCGCGCGCTCGCGGCCATGGGCACAGCCGCACAGGCAAAGGGGGGACGCACGTGGGCGGTGCTCGGCAAGATGGCCGAGCTCGGGGACGAGGCGCTCGCCGAGCACGACGCGGTCGGACGGCTCGCCGTCCGGCTCAATGTCGGCAAGCTCGTCGCCGTCGGGGGAGTGGAAGCCTCCTGGCTGCAACTGGGCGCATATAACGAGGGTTCGTGGGGTGAGGAGTCGGTGCACGTGTCCGACGCACAGGCGGCTGTCGACCTGTTGCGCAGCGAGTTGCGCCCGGGGGACGTCGTACTCGTGAAGGCGTCGCGTTCGGTGGGCCTGGAGAGCGTTGCGCAGGCGCTCCTGGAGTCCGGTGCCGAGGGTGTTGATGTCCGATGATGAAGCAGATCCTCTTCTCGGGTGTCATCGGTCTCTTCCTGACGCTGATCGGTACCCCGCTGCTGATCAAGCTCCTCGCGCGCAAGGGCTACGGCCAGTACATCCGTGACGACGGCCCGCGCGAGCACGCCAGCAAGCGCGGTACGCCGACGATGGGTGGTATCGCCTTCATCCTGTCGACGGTCGCCGCCTACTTCCTGTCCAAGGTGATCACCGGCTACAGCCCGAGCTACTCGGGTCTGCTGGTGCTCGGCCTGATGTGCGGGATGGGCCTGGTCGGCTTCCTGGACGACTACATCAAGATCGTCAAGCGGCGTTCGCTGGGTCTGCGGGCCAAGGCGAAGATGGCCGGCCAGCTGATCGTCGGCATCTCCTTCGCGGTGCTCTCGCTGCAGTTCCCGGACTCCATCGGCAACACCCCGGCCTCCACCAAGCTGTCCTTCATCACGGACTTCGGCTGGACCATCGGGCCGGTGCTGTTCGTGGTCTGGGCGCTGTTCATGATCCTCGCGATGTCCAACGGCGTGAACCTGACGGACGGTCTGGACGGTCTCGCCACCGGCGCCTCCGTGCTCGTCTTCGGCGCCTACACGTTCATCGGCGTCTGGCAGTTCCAGGAGTCCTGCGCCAACGCGATGACCCTGACCAACCCCAGCGCCTGCTACACGGTCCGCGATCCGCTGGACCTCGCGGTCATCGCCTCCGCGCTGATGGGCTCCTGCCTCGGCTTCCTGTGGTGGAACACCTCGCCGGCCAAGATCTTCATGGGTGACACCGGTTCGCTCGCGCTCGGCGGTGTCCTCACGGGCCTGGCGATCCTGTCCCGCACGGAACTCCTCGTCGCCATCATGGGCGGCCTGTTCGTCCTCATCACCATGTCGGTCGTCATCCAGGTCGGCTCCTTCCGGCTCACCGGAAAGCGTGTCTTCCGGATGGCGCCACTCCAGCACCACTTCGAACTCAAGGGCTGGTCCGAGGTACTTGTAGTGGTCCGCTTCTGGATCATTCAAGGTGTTTGTGTGATTGTCGGACTCGGTCTCTTCTATGCGGGATGGGCAGCGGCCAAGTGACCTCCTCGGTGTCCCCGGAATTCCAGGGCAAGCACGTCACCGTCGCCGGGCTCGGCGTCTCCGGTGTCCCGGCGGCCAAGGTGCTGCACGCGCGCGGTGCGCTCGTGACGGTCGTCAATGACGGCGACGACGCCCGCGCCCGCGAGCAGGCCGCCGAACTGGAGGCGCTGGGCGTCACGGTACGGCTCGGGGACGGGGCGACCCTGCCGGCGGGCACCGAACTGATCGTCACCGCACCCGGCTGGAAGCCGGACAAGCCGCTGTTCCTCGCGGCCGCCGAGGCGCAGGTCCCCGTCTGGGGCGACGTCGAGCTGGCCTGGCGGCTGCGGGGGCCCGACGCGGCCCCCTGGCTGGCCGTCACCGGCACGAACGGCAAGACCACCACCGTCCAGATGCTGGCGTCGATCCTGAGGGCCGCGGGCCTGCGCACGGCCGCCGTCGGCAACATCGGCGTCTCGCTGCTCGACGCGGTCCTCGGGGACGAGCGGTACGACGTCCTGGCCGTGGAGCTGTCGAGCTATCAGCTGCACTGGGCGCCCTCCCTGCGCGCCCATTCGGCGGCCGTGCTGAACCTCGCCCCCGACCACCTCGACTGGCACGGCTCCATGGAGGCCTACGCCGCCGACAAGGGCCGAATCTACGAGGGCAACCGGGTCGCCTGCGTCTACAACGTCGCCGACAAGCTCACCGAGGACCTGGTCCGCGAGGCCGACGTCGAGGAGGGCTGCCGTGCGATCGGCTTCACCCTCGGCCCCCCGGGGCCGTCCCAAGTCGGCGTCGTGGACGGCATCCTGGTCGACCGCGCCTTCGTCGAGAACCGGCACAAGAACGCCCAGGAGCTGGCCGAGGTCTCCGACGTCAACCCGCCGGCCCCGCACAACATCGCCAACGCCCTTGCCGCGGCGGCCCTCGCGCGCGCCTTCGGGGTGCCCGCCACGGCCGTCCGCGACGGGCTGCGGAGCTTCACCCCGGACGCCCACCGCATCGCGTACGTCGCCGACGTGGGCGGGGTCGCGTACGTCGACGACTCCAAGGCCACCAACACCCACGCGGCCGAAGCCTCTTTGGCGTCATATGAGTCGATCGTATGGATTGCGGGCGGTCTGGCGAAGGGTGCCACCTTCGACGAACTGGTCGCCAAGTCCGCGGCGCGGCTGCGCGGCGTGGTGCTGATCGGCGCCGACCGCGCCCTCATCCGGGAGGCCCTCGCGCGACACGCGCCGGAAGTACCCGTCGTCGACCTCGACCGGACCGACACTGGGGCGATGCTCGCGGCGGTCCAGGAGGCCCGGCGGCTGGCGGTCGAGGGCGACACGGTGCTCCTCGCCCCCGCCTGTGCCTCCATGGACATGTTCGCCAACTACAACCAGCGTGGTGACGCGTTCGCTCAGGCCGTTCGCGAACTCGGCGCCTGACCCGGCCGCCTGCCGGGCGACCTTGGGAGGGACGCGTGCGACGCTCGACGTTCAGCGGAGGCGTTGATGCCCGGTAGCCGCACCGGCCGGCCGCCCGTGCAGCGAGCGGCACGCGGGCCCGCCGCGCCCCGCACGGCCCGCGAGAACCCGCTGCGGCGGTTCCACTCCCGTGCCCACCGGGCCTGGGACCGGCCGCTGACCGCGTACTACCTGATCCTCGGCGGCAGCCTGCTGATCATCGTGCTGGGTCTCGTGATGGTCTACTCGGCCTCCCAGATCACCGCGCTGCAGATGTCCCTGCCGGGTTCGTTCTTCTTCCGCAAACAGTTTCTGGCCGCCTGCATCGGCGGGGTGCTGCTGCTCGTCGCGTCCCGGATGCCGGTGAAGCTGCACCGGGCGCTCGCCTACCCGATCCTCGCCGGTGCCGTCTTCATGATGGCGCTGGTGCAGGTGCCGGGCATAGGGATGTCGGTCAACGGCAACCAGAACTGGATCTCGCTGGGCGGCTCCTTCCAGATCCAGCCCAGTGAGTTCGGCAAGCTCGCCCTGGTGCTGTGGGGCGCCGACCTGATGGCGCGCAAACAGGAGAAGCGGCTGCTGAGCCAGTGGAAGCACATGCTGGTACCGCTGGTCCCGGTCACCTTCCTGCTGCTCGGGCTGATCATGCTCGGCGGCGACATGGGCACCGCGATCATCCTGACCGCCATCCTGTTCGGCGTGCTGTGGCTGGCGGGGGCGCCGACCCGGCTGTTCGCGGGAGTGCTGTCGATCGCGGGCGTGCTCGGCGTGATCCTCATCAAGACCAGCCCCAACCGGATGGCCCGGCTCGCCTGCATCGGCGCCACCGAGCCGAAGACCGGGGTCGCCGACTGCTGGCAGGCGGTGCACGGCATCTACGCCCTGGCCAGCGGCGGTCTCTTCGGCTCCGGACTCGGCGCGAGTGTGGAAAAATGGGGCCAACTGCCAGAAGCCCACACGGACTTCATCTTCGCCGTCACCGGTGAGGAACTGGGTCTGGCGGGGACGCTGTCGGTACTGGCCCTGTTCGCGGCTCTAGGCTATGCGGGTATCCGCGTGGCCGGACGCACGGAGGATCCCTTCGTGAGGTATGCCGCGGGAGGCGTGACCACCTGGATCATCGCCCAGGCAGTGATCAACATCGGTGCGGTGCTCGGCCTGCTGCCGATCGCCGGCGTCCCGCTCCCGCTGTTCTCCTACGGAGGCTCCGCCCTGCTGCCTGCCATGTTCGCCATCGGGCTGCTGATCGCCTTCGCGCGCGACGAGCCCGCTGCGCGGGCGGCGCTTGCGATGCGGCAACCTCGCTTTGGTAGAAAGCGGGGGGCCGGGGGTCCTCGCGGACCTCGGAGATGGAACACGATGCGACGGCGCGCCTCGGCGGCGCGCTCGTCCGGAGAGCGGTGAATTTCGGTGCATGTCGTACTCGCTGGTGGGGGGACCGCCGGCCACATCGAGCCCGCGCTCGCCCTCGCGGACGCCCTGCGCAGGCAGGACCCCACCGTGGGGATCACGGCCCTGGGCACGGAACGCGGCCTGGAGACCAAGCTCGTACCGGAGCGCGGCTACGAGCTGGCGCTGATCCCGGCGGTGCCGCTGCCCCGCAAGCCCACCCCCGAACTGATCACCGTCCCCGGCCGGCTGCGCGGCACCATCAAGGCCGCCGAGCAGATCCTGGAGCGCACCAAGGCGGACTGCGTGGTCGGCTTCGGCGGGTACGTCGCCCTGCCCGGCTATCTGGCCGCCAAGCGCCTCGGGGTGCCGATCGTGATCCACGAGGCCAATGCCCGCCCCGGCCTCGCCAACAAGATCGGCTCCCGGTACGCCGCCAGGGTCGCCGTCTCCACGCCCGACAGCAAGCTGCGTGACGCCCGCTACATCGGCATCCCGCTGCGCCGCTCCATCTCCGTCCTGGACCGGGCCGCCGCCCGCCCCGAGGCCCGCCACCGCTTCGGCCTCGACCCCAACCTGCCCACGCTGCTCGTCTCCGGCGGCTCCCAGGGCGCCCGCCGCCTCAACGAGGTGGTCCAGCAGGTCGCGCCGTGGCTGCAGCAGGCGGGCATCCAGATCCTGCACGCGGTCGGCCCGAAGAACGAACTGCCCCAGGTGCACCAGATGCCGGGGATGCCCCCGTACATCCCGGTAAGTTACCTGGATCGGATGGACCTCGCGTACGCCGCGGCGGACATGATGCTCTGCCGCGCGGGCGCGATGACCGTCGCCGAACTCTCCGCCGTCGGACTCCCGGCCGCGTACGTCCCGCTGCCCATCGGCAACGGCGAACAGCGGTTGAACGCCCAGCCGGTGGTCAAGGCGGGCGGCGGTCTGCTGGTCGACGACGCGGAACTCACCCCGGAGTGGGTGCAGCAGAACGTGCTGCCCGTCCTCGCCGACCCGCACCGGCTTTACGAGATGTCCCGCGCGGCAAGCGAGTTCGGCCGGCGGGACGCCGACGACCTGCTCGTCGGCATGGTGTACGAGGCGATCGCCTCAAGCCGATAGGACCGTATGACGAAAGGCGAGTGAGCAGCGTGGCCGGATCGACCACCGCCGAGCGCGGTGAACGCCAGCAGGAGTCGTCCGGCCCGCCGCCCGCCCGGCTGTTGAGGAAGCGCCGCCTTCGTACGATCGTCATCCTGGCCGCGCTCCTGCTGCTCCTCGGCGGCGGCTCCGTCTGGCTGTTGTACGGCTCCTCGTGGCTACGGGTCCGGCACGTCTCCGTCTCCGGCACGGCCGTTCTGACGCCGGAGCAGGTCCGCGAGGCCGCCGCCGTCCCCGTCGGGGCGCCGATGGTCTCCGTCGACACGGACGGCATCGAGGCCCGGCTGCGCCGAAAGCTGCCCCGGATCGACGAGGTTGACGTCGTCCGCTCCTGGCCGCACGGCATCGGGCTGAAAGTGACTGAGCGAACTCCGGTTCTGCTCATCGCAAAGGGTGGGACGTTCACGGAAGTGGACAAGAAGGGAGTCCGTTTCGCCACGGTGTCACAGGCGCCGGACGGCGCCCCGGCGCTGGACCTGAGTCCCGCCCGGTCGGGCTCGACCATCGCGAGCCTGCGCCGGTTCGGCACCGACCGGCTGGTGCGGGAGGCGGTCGCGATCGCGGGTGACATCCCGGCCGCCGTCCGCAGGGACACCCAGACCCTCAAGGTCCGTTCCTACGACGACATCTCGCTGCTGCTGACCGGTGGCCGGACCGTGCAGTGGGGCAGTGCCGAGAACGGTGCCGCCAAGGCGCGCACGCTCACCGCACTCATGAAAGCAGCTTCCGGCGCACGGCACTTCGACGTGAGCGTTCCCACCGCCCCTGCGTCATCAGCGAGTTGACGCACATCAGCGCAGGCCAGCACCCTGGTTGGGCACTGCTACGGCTGATCACATAGGGTGAAAAGAAAAACGGGAGGTTCGGCGTGTTCGTTGAACGGGCGCCACTTGTCGACTTAGTGTCCTGTTCAGAAGACTCCAGGGAACAGGCACACTGGTAACCCTAAACTTCAGGGTTAGGGTTCGGGTCGGCGCTACGGACCGTCCCATTCGGCATCCGCCGTCCCGCGCGGGACACCGCACGCAGACGGCAACGTTAATTCGAGGCGAGAGGCCTTCGACGTGGCAGCACCGCAGAACTACCTCGCAGTCATCAAGGTCATCGGTGTCGGCGGCGGTGGTGTCAATGCCATCAACCGGATGATCGAGGTCGGCCTCAAGGGCGTCGAGTTCATCGCCATCAACACCGACGCGCAGGCGCTGTTGATGAGCGACGCCGACGTCAAGCTCGACGTCGGCCGTGAACTCACCCGCGGACTCGGCGCCGGCGCCAACCCGGCCGTCGGGCGCAAGGCCGCGGAGGACCACCGCGAGGAGATCGAGGAGGTCCTCAAGGGGGCCGACATGGTCTTCGTCACGGCCGGTGAAGGCGGCGGCACCGGCACCGGCGGCGCGCCCGTCGTGGCCAACATCGCGCGCAATCTCGGCGCCCTCACCATCGGCGTGGTCACCCGCCCCTTCACCTTCGAGGGCCGGCGTCGCGCCAACCAGGCCGAGGACGGCATCGCCGAACTCCGCGAAGAGGTCGACACCCTCATCGTCATCCCGAACGACCGGCTGCTGTCCATCTCGGACCGCCAGGTCTCGGTCCTCGACGCCTTCAAGTCGGCCGACCAGGTCCTGCTCTCCGGTGTCCAGGGCATCACCGACCTCATCACCACCCCCGGCCTGATCAACCTCGACTTCGCCGACGTCAAGTCGGTCATGTCCGAGGCCGGTTCGGCCCTCATGGGGATCGGCTCGGCCCGCGGCGACGACCGCGCGGTGGCCGCCGCCGAGATGGCGATCTCCTCGCCGCTCCTGGAGGCCTCCATCGACGGCGCCCGGGGCGTGCTGCTCTCCATCTCCGGCGGCTCCGACCTTGGCCTGTTCGAGATCAACGAGGCCGCCCAGCTGGTCAGCGAGGCAGCCCACCCCGAGGCCAACATCATCTTCGGCGCGGTCATCGACGACGCCCTCGGCGACGAGGTCCGCGTCACCGTGATCGCGGCCGGCTTCGACGGCGGCCAGCCCCCGGCCCGCCGGGACACCGTCCTCGGCTCGTCCTCGGCCTCCGCCCGCCGCGAGGAGCCCGCTCCGGCGCGGCAGCCCGAGTCCCGCCCCTCCTTCGGCTCGCTCGGCAGCGTGACACCCAAGGAGGAGCCGGAGCCGGCGCCCGAGCCGGTGGCCGACATCCCGGTCGCCCCGCCGGTCCCGCCGTCGCGTTCCTACACGGACAGCGCGGCCGAGGAACTGGACGTACCGGACTTCCTCAAGTGATCCTTACGACGTGACAGGACAGCGTGAGACCGTGAGCGGCGCGCACTTCGCCTTCACCGACAGGTGGGGCGGGGTGAGCGCCGCTCCGTACGAGGAGCTCAACCTGGGCGGGGCGGTCGGCGACGACCCGCAGGCGGTACGGACCAACCGGGAGACCGCCGCCGAGTCGCTCGGCGTGGACCCCGGCCGGGTGGTCTGGATGAACCAGGTCCACGGGAACGACGTGGCCGTCGTGGACGAGCCGTGGGGAGACCGGCCGGTGCCCGAGGTCGACGCGATCGTCACTGCGCGCCGGGGGCTCGCCCTCGCCGTCCTCACCGCCGACTGCACACCGGTCCTGCTCGCCGACCCGGTCGCGGGGATCGCGGCCGCCGCCCACGCGGGCCGGCCCGGGATGGTCGCCGGGGTCGTGCCCGCCGCCGTCCGCGCGATGACCGAACTCGGCGCCGACCCCGCCCGGATCGTCGCCCGCACCGGCCCGGCCGTCTGCGGCCGGTGCTACGAGGTGCCGGAGACCATGCGCGCCGAGGTGGCCGCCGTCGAGCCGGCGGCGCACGCCGAGACCAGCTGGGGCACTCCCGCGGTCGACGTGAGCGCCGGCGTGCACGCACAGCTGGCGCGCGCCGGGGTGCGCGACCGGGTGCAGTCGCCGGTGTGCACGCTGGAGTCGGTGGATCACTTCTCGTACCGCCGTGACCGCACCACCGGGCGGCTCGCGGGCTATGTGTGGCTGGACTGATGGGGCATGACGGACCGTAGGGACGAACTCGCCGAAAACCTGGCGAAAGTGGAGGAGCGCATCGCCGCCGCCTGTGCGGCGGCCGGGCGCAAGCGGGAGGAGGTGACCCTGATCGTGGTCACCAAGACCTATCCCGCGAGCGATGTGCGGATCCTGTCGGAGCTCGGGGTGCGCCAGGTCGCCGAGAACCGCGACCAGGACGCGGCCCCCAAGGCCGCCCAGTGCGCGGATCTGCCCCTGAGTTGGCACTTCGTCGGTCAACTCCAGACGAACAAGGTGCGATCCGTGGTGGGTTACGCGGATCTCGTGCAGTCCGTGGACCGTTCCAGGCTCGTGGACGCGCTGTCCAAGGAGGCGGTGCGGGCCGGGCGCGAGGTGGGGTGCCTGCTCCAGGTCGCGCTCGACGCGGGTGCGAGCGGCAGGGGAGAGCGCGGTGGCGTGGCGCCGGGGGGAATCGAAGAGTTGGCCGACCTGGTCGCCGCCTCGCCGGGGCTGCGGCTCGCCGGACTGATGACCGTCGCTCCGCTGACCGGGGAGTACGCGGGGCGGCAACGGGCGGCGTTCGAGCGGTTGATGGATTTGTCGACTGACCTGCGCCGGGCCCATCCGGCTGCGAACATGGTGTCCGCAGGGATGAGTGCGGACCT